>JAUNRY010000026.1 GCA_030539475.1 Bacteroidia bacterium
GCACCCAAGCCCAGTTTTTCGGACGCTGCTTTCAGCTTCTCTTCCATTTCCGTATCGCGAAAGGCTTGCCCGAACTCATTGCCTTCGGTAGGTAGGTTATCGTAATACTTGGTTGATGCCAGTTTTACGGTTTTTAAATTCGATTCGGCCGATGTGCCGCCGATTACAAACGCCAAGTGGTAAGGCGGACACGCGGCTGTTCCCAGCGATTTCATTTTCTCGGTCAGATAAGCCTCCAATTTGTCGGGAGTGAGCAACGCTTTGGTTTCCTGATAGAGATAGGTTTTATTGGCCGACCCGCCGCCTTTTGCAACGCAAAGAAACTTGTATTCATTGCCTTGCACGGCGTATAAATCTATTTGCGCCGGCAAGTTGCAGCCGGTGTTTACTTCGTCGTACATATTGAGCGGCGCGTTTTGCGAATAGCGCAGGTTTTCGTTCACAAACGTGTTGTAAACACCGCGTGAGAGCGCTTCTTCATCGTTTCCTTCCGTCCATACCTGTTGTCCTTTCTTTCCCATAATTATCGCCGTGCCCGTATCCTGACAGAAAGGGAGCACTCCTTTTGCCGATATTTCGGAATTTCTCAGGAAAGTGAGCGCCACGTATTTATCGTTGTCGCTCGCTTCGGGATCAGTAAGGATTTTCGCTACCTGCTCCTGATGCTCGGGGCGAAGCAGAAATTCCACATCGCGAAAAGCGGTTTGCGCCATCAGCGTAAGCCCTTCTTGCGAAACTTTCAGAATTTCTTTTCCTTCAAATTCCGCAACCGATACGTGGTCTTTGGTTAATAGATAATACTCCGTTTTGTCTTCCGACAGGGGAAACGGATCTTGATAATGAAATGGTTTTGTTGCCATAGAATGTATAGAATATTTTTTATTTAAATTTTATTCGGGTTTATAGTATTCCCGTCCGGAGTTTTTTGAAACTTCCGAATCCAAAAAACCTAAGGCAAAGATAAGGATTTTATTTATTTCCCACAAAGTAAGGAAAGGCTACGCCTTGCTATTCTCAATTTTTTCCTTTGAAAAAATTAATGTTGTCCACACTTACATCAAAACGGCCGTTGTTGATGGAAACCGGTTCATTGCCTATGGCGGCTTTCATCGAAAATGTTCCCGAGAGTACAACTTTTTTTTCTTCTTTATCAACAAGCAGTTTTTGCGCGCGTTTCACACTCAATTCGCCTTCCATAACATTCAAAGTATCGATTTTTTTGTCTTGGAGAAAGGTAACGATAATTTCTTCATCCACAAGAGAGAATGTTTTTTTGTCGAGTGAGAGCAAATCGAAGAAATTGTTCGGTTGATAATTGAGAAGATGGAACGTGAGCGTGGCTTCTTCGTTTTTCGATTGAAGTTTCCCTGTGAAAGCTATTTGGCAGGTATCCGGCTTTACGGTTACTTTTACAGGCATCAAATAGTTATCAGACACGAAAGGTGTTCTGTCGAAATATGCGCCAAACGTGTTGTAGCCCCATTCGGAATAAATGGGCAAGCCGGGATGAGCGTCGTCGTGAATAAAAATGGAGGAGCTTAACCTGAAATCGTCGGATTGGCTGCAAGCCGAAAAAATGAGCACGAGGCAAACCATTGCCGGAAAAATATAATGTTTCATTGTTGTTAATCTTTAATGCGGTTAAAAAATCAAATTCACGGGAAATTGCACGGAAAACTGGAAGCCCGAAAAAACGGTTGGCGTTGTCAAACTAAAATTATTGTTCGTTTGAATTTTTGAAGGAAAAGTCAATTCAATGCTGAACTGCCTCCCGTTTCGGGCGGTCAGTTGCGCTCCTATTGCCGAATAAAGCGTGGCGTAAGTTGAATTTGTTTCGGGATTAATGCTGTTGAGAAGCTCTTTTTCGTGTACTTGCATTTTAGGCGACTCGAAGCGAACTTCCTGCTTGTCATAAACTTTGGTACCGATTTCAGCACCTACTTTAAAAAATCCGGCGAGCAGAGAATTTCCCGAAAAAATCCGACGCCGGAGCAAATTATAACTTACTTCGAGCGGAATGCTCAGGTATCCCGCTTTTTCATCAATGGATGTAATTTTGTAATACTCAATCGCCTCGGTGTTATTGGTACGCAAAAAAACGCTGCTGTTTTCCCTTTCACTGCCAATGCCGCCGTAAAACATCGTCATGCGCACTCCCGAATATACATTTAGCCTGTCGTTAAAAAACGAAACTTGAGGCTTAATGCCAACAAACGTGTAATTACTTCCGAAAAAAGAGTTGTTGTTGTAGGGATAATTTACGTGGTAACCGTAATCGTAAAAATTCACATCCTGACGAATGTTCCACGTTTCTTTAAGTTCACTCTCTACAAATCCGCTGCCCACCTCGGCGCCGATTCTGAAAATTGGTTTACGTTGCGCATAAGTTACTGAAACAAAGCATACAGACAGCAACAGCACACAAATTGTTTTCATAAAAATCACAATAATTGGGTTAATAAATTGCAGGCTTTATTATATAGATGAAATTTCCGGAAAAACGCTGCATCGAAAACAAAAAATCTTTCCGGCGCCCACTCTATTTATACCCATTATAAATAATATACCTTAAAATCTCGCTTTTTAGGCAAAAAATGTGTTCCTTTGCAGCAGCAAAAGAGATTGTGCTATTATGCGATTATCAGAACTACAAACAGGCGACAAAGCTTTCATAATAAAAGTGAACGGCTCGGGAGCGTTTCGCAAACGCATCCTCGAAATGGGATTCGTGCGCGGACAGGAAGTGAAATCGATACTGAATGCGCCGCTGAAAGACCCCATCAAGTACGGAATTATGGAATACGAAGTTTCGTTGCGCCGGAGCGAAGCGGTGATGATTGAAATTTCGAAGCTAAAGGAAGATGTGGTTTATGAATCAAACGATGCCGATTTCGATGAAATTGACGAGGAAATTCAGGATACGGACGCTGCCGATCAACAACGCCAAAACGAAAATCTTCATAAAAACGGCCACACAAAAACCATTCGTGTAGCGCTGGTGGGAAATCCCAACGCGGGAAAAACGTCTATTTTCAACCTGGCATCCGGTGCGCACGAGCATGTGGGCAATTACAGCGGCGTAACCGTTGACGCTAAGCAGGGAACCCTTCGCCACAACGGATACAAGTTTATTCTTACCGACCTTCCGGGAACCTACTCCCTGTCGGCCTATTCTCCCGAAGAGCTATACGTGAGAAAATACATTTTTGAGGAAAAGCCCGATGTCATCATCAACGTGGTATCCTCATCGGCGCTGGAACGAAACCTGTACCTCACAACCGAGCTTATCGAGCTGGAAAAGCCCATGGTGGTAGCCCTCAACATGTACGACGAACTTGAAAAAAGCGGCCGCACTTTCAACCATCAATCGCTGTCGGAGATGCTGAATGTTCCCATTATTCCCACCGTGGGAAAAAAAGGATTCGGCATTCCCCAGTTGCTGGAAAACGTTATCCGTATTTACGAATCGGAAGACACGCCGCACAGCGTAAAAATACCTTATGGGCGGGTATTGGAAAAATCCATCGGCATTATGTGCCGCGATATGTCGGCAAACGGTTTCTCCCGGATGAACATGCCTAAGCGATACATCGGCGTGAAATTACTGGAAGGCGACAGCGAAGTGGAAAAAGCCACCGCCCTGCACGATAAGAGCAAGGAACTGATAGCACGGCGAGATAAAGAACGCGACTACATAGAAAAACTGCTGAAAGAAGACCCCGAATCGGCTTTCACCAACGCCCGCTACGGATTTATTGCCGGCGCACTGAAAGAAACACTGAGCGAAAAAACCACCCTCGAAGACAAAACCACCGTCATCGATTCCATTCTGACGAATAAATACCTGGGGCTACCGCTCTTCTTTGTTTTCCTGTGGATTATGTTCGAAGCCACGTTCCGTCTGGGCGCCTATCCCATGGAATGGATTGAATGGGCGGTGGCTGAACTTGGAAATTTAATCCGAGGCAACATGGCCGAAGGCCCGCTCAAAGACTTGCTGGTCGATGGCGTTATCGGCGGCGTGGGCGGCGTAATTGTCTTTTTGCCCAATATTGTAATTTTGTACGCGTTCATTGCATTCATGGAAGATTCGGGCTACATGTCGCGCGCGGCTTTCATCATGGATAAGCTGATGCACAACATAGGCCTGCACGGCAAATCGTTTATCCCGCTCATTATGGGCTTTGGCTGCAACGTGCCCGCCGTAATGGCCACGCGCACCATAGAAAGCCGCAGCACCCGTATGATAACCATGCTCATTGTGCCGTTTATGTCGTGCAGCGCGCGCTTGCCGGTTTATATCTTGTTTGTGAGCGCATTTTTCTCGCGAAACGGCAGTTTTGTGATGCTCGGATTGTACGCGGTTGGAATTGTCATAGCCATTCTCACGGCGCTAATGCTGCGCAAGCAATTTTTCACCCAGGAAGATTCGCCTTTCGTGATGGAATTGCCGCCTTACCGCATGCCTACGTTTAAATCGGTGATTATTCACATGTGGGAACGCGCCAAGCAATATTTGCTGAAAATGGGCGGCCCCATTCTCATAGCTTCCATAATTATTTGGTTTTTGGGATATTTCCCCAACAATCAGGAGCGCGAAACCGCTTTCGACAATCGGATAGCGCAAATTGAAAACCTGCCGGCAGGCGATGAAGAAAAAGCCGAAATGATTGCTGGCGTGGAACACGAAAGAAATACAGAGCATCAAGTCAATTCCTATATCGGAAGAATCGGACGCTTCATGGAGCCGGTAATGCGGCCGTTGGGTTTCGACTGGAAAATATCGGTCAGCATATTGTCGGGAATGGCGGCGAAAGAAATCGTAATCAGCACCATGGGAGTGCTTTATACGGGCGACAGCGAAGACCAGCAATCGCTTCAAACCCGGTTGCAGTCTGAAACGCACGCCGATGGTTCGCCCGTTTTCACACCGCTGGTGGTTATCGGATTCTTGCTGTTCATTCTTATTTATTTCCCCTGCATAGCCACCATTGTTGCCATAAAAGAAGAATCTCACTCGTGGCGATGGGCGCTTTTCAGCGTATTTTATTCCACCGGATTGGCGTGGCTGTTGGCATTTTTGGTGTATCAGGTAGGGAGTTTGATTGGATAAATGGTTTTTTAAATGAAAGAATCAAACAAAGAACTTTTACGTGCCCTAACATTAAAAGACGCCGTAGGCGTGGGGTTGGGCGCGATTATCGGCGCCGGCATTTTTGTGGTTACGGGCGTAGCGGCCGGAGTATCGGGGCCGGCTTTTTTGGCGGGATTGATTGTGGCGGGAATAATCGCGACTTTCAATGCTTTGAGTTCCGCTCAACTGGCGGGCGTTTATCCGCATTCCGGCGGAACTTACGAATACGGATACAGGTTATTGAATCCCGCTTTCGGTTTTTCGGCAGGATGGATGTTTTTGCTCAGCAAGTTATCCGCCGCCGGCGTTGTAGCAATTGGGTTCGGGAGTTATTTTTATCAGTTGGCGCCGGTGGGTTCGCCGCTGGCAATTTCAATTGCCGCGGTTTTGTTACTTACAATTGCCAACTATTTTGGAATTAAAAAAGCCGGAACGCTCAACCTGATAATAGTGAGCGTAACGCTGCTTTCACTTATTTACCTGGTTTTTAGCGGCATTCCGGCAGCAAGTGCAGAGAATTTCAAACCGTTTGCTCCGTTCGGAATTTCGGGAATTGCGGAAGCCTCCGCGTTATTGTTTTTCGCCTTTACCGGTTACGCCAGAATCGCCACCCTTGCCGAGGAAGTACGGAAACCCGAAAAAACAATTCCCCGCGCTGTCATTATCACCATAATAACCGCCATTGTTCTTTACGCGGCGGTTTCTGTTGTCGCCGTAGGCGTTATTGGCGCGGAAAGCATGGCGGCGAGTAAATCTCCGCTGCAGGTTGTGGCGGAAGCCCTCTCCGCGCCCGCCGTAAAAACAGTTACAACCATAGGGGCATCCACCGCCATGCTGGGCGTGCTGTTGAGCCAGATTCTGGGAATCAGCCGGATGATGCTGGCTATGGGACGGAGAAACGATCTCCCGACTTTTTTTCAGTCCATTCACCGCACCCACAGGGTTCCGCATATCGGAATAATTATTACGGGCGCAATTATTTTGCTGCTAACGGTAATCGGCAGCTTCGAATTTATAGTCAGGGCGGCATCGTTTACCATACTCTTGTATTACAGCGTAACCAATATTGCCGCACTGAAACAACCCCGAAACGAGCAGATTTACGGAAAAGCAATACCGGTTTTGGGATTGGCAGGATGCGTTCTGATGTCGGTTTCCTTGCCGTTGAATGTTATAATAACGGGATTAGGGTTGCTTCTTGCAGGTTTTTTGTTGCGGTTTCTTTTTCACAAATTAACACCGGCTTAAATTATGAGTTTACAATTATTGATAGTTATCATCATCGGCATTGTTGTCGCCATCGTGATTATTCGCGGAATTTACCGCTTCTTTTTCGTGAAAAAGGAAACGGGATTTTGTGGCGGATGCAAGGCTTGTGAATTTCATCCCGAAAATATGCCTAAAACAAAATGAAAACAGCGCTACCGTGCCGCCATTGTTTTCAACAAGCTAATCCAACGCGCAGCTTACCCTGCATGGGTCGGGAACAACGTTTGGCGGAGCCAAATAAATTTCTATTTCGCGGCGTTAGGACATTTTTCGGATATTCATTTTTTTTGATTTTTTGTCCCCGGCAAACATTTAGCTCTATTTTCTTGTTTTATTTTTAGGTTCTGCAACCGTTGATAAAAGGCATCAGACGCCGGACATCAAATTTCAGGCTACTGGATTGCTCTGTCTCCTTACACATTTAACACTTACAAAAATCAAAAAAAATATGGCTATTTTACAGAAAATTGAAAAACTTGCTCAAGAAAAAAACCATCCTTGTGTTACTATTTCATTAAACACACACAAAACGCATCCCGACAGTGAAAAAGATAAAATATCGCTGAAAAACCTGCTGAAAGAAGCAGAAAACAGGTCGGTTGAAAAATATGGAAAACGAGCGGTTGCTCAGTTACTCGACAATATTAAAAAAGTGGGCGATGAAATTGACGTTCGTTTCAATCTCGACAGCCTGCACATATTTTTGTCGAACGATACAAAATCGTACATTCGCACCTTGTGGCCGGTGAACGACGACACGGTATATGTTTCCGACACTTTTGCGTTGAGACAATTAATTAAGGCGTATAACCGAAGCGATGAATACCTGATTGCCGTTCTCTCGAAAGGCGGAGTATCGCTTTACGAGGCTTTGGACGACACCATAGAGGAAGAGGTTCGAAACAGCGATTTCCCATTTCCCGAAACTCCATACTACATCCCCAATGCGGCAAAAGGCAGCGATCCGAAGTATGTAGACAGCATGGTGCGCGAATTTCTGAACCGGGTAGATAAGGCAATAGTGAAAGTGTGCGCCGAGACAGGGTTGGACTGCATTGTTATCGCAACCGAAGAAAATTACACCATGCTGCAACAGGTTGCCGATAAACCCGATATCTACATCGGTTTCGCCCCCATCAACTACAACGAGTCCGAACCTCATCACGTAGTGAAACAAAGCTGGGAAATTGTACGGAATTTGCAGAATGAGCGTAAAGCCGGAGCAATCAGCGAAATGAAAGAAGCTGTGTCGGAAAGCAAAGTGCTGACTGATTTGCAGGAAATCTATCGCGCCGCTATCGACGGGCGGGGAGAATTGCTTATTGCCCGCCAGGATTTTTCGCAGGCGGTAAAAATGAAAGATGAGCGCACCTTCAAACGTGCCGATAACGAATCCGGCATCGATGTTATAGAAGACATTACGAGTGCCATTGCTTGGGAAGTGCTGATGAAAAAAGGACGGGTTGTGTTTACTACGCAAGAGGAAATCAAAGAGTTGGGCGACATTGTATTGAAGCTACGCTACTGAGAAACATCCTTTATTTTCAACCCAAAACCGGTTATCGCCCACACAACAATCGCTCCGCGAGGAAATTATAGCCGGCTATATCAACCCCAACACCTCGACCTTGCTTTTTCCGCTTTGCTGCTTGCTTACGTGAATTTGTACGGGAATCCGCTCGGTCATTTCGGGCACGTGAGAAATCACGCCCACTTTGCGCCCTTGGTTGTGCAGGCGTTCGAGCGCGTCCATGGCTATGTTGAGCGTGTTACTGTCGAGTGAGCCGAAACCCTCGTCGATGAAGAGCGTTTCCACCTGAATCTGATGGGAGGAGAGCGAGGCAAAACCCAATGCCTGTGCCAGCTTTACAAAAAACGACTCGCCGCCCGACAACGAATAAACGGTGCGAACCTCGTTGCCCATATCCTGATCTACCACCTGCAAACCCAGCGAACCGGAAGCGCGTTGCAGAAGGTAACGGCGGTTGAGCACGCCCAAATGCACGTTGGCATAGCCCAACAGCGCGTCTAAGGTGAATTCTTGCGCAATTTGGCGAAACTTTTTGCCGTCGGCCGAACCGATGAGTTCGTTCAACTTTGCCCAATCGTCTGTAATGGAGCGCTGCCGGTTCATTTCTTTCAACAATCCCGCTATTTGCTGTCTTTTCTTTTCGTCTTCCTGCAAATCGAATTTCAGGCTGCTTATTTTTTCGGCAATTTCCCGGGTTTTACTTTCCGCTTCCGACAGCAAATTCTCCACCTCACCGGCTTCTTTTTCCGAAATACGCTGCTCCAGGTGCGCGGCTACGTCTTTCTGCCGTTCGGCAAAGGCCGATTGGCTGTTGGTTACCGCATCGCGAAGTTTTTGCAGTTCACTACGTTCCGCTTCTATCCAATTGGCGCCGAAACCGAGCAAATGCTTTAAGGAGTTTGTAGTAAGTTCTGCCCGCGTGTGGCGGTTGTATTCGTTAATCCAGCCGTCTATTTCACCTTTCAGCGCTTCCCAATCGTTTCGCCATTTTGTTTTGTCGCGGACGGTTTGTTCCAGTTTCGCCTCTAACTCGGCAATGGATTTTTCCATTTCCGTAACTTCCCGCTCCTTTTCTTTCAAAACAGTTTTGGCGGTTGCAACGGACTGTTTCAATTCATTTTCAACGTCATCAACAGCTTTCCCTTTAAAAATAGCGTTGCGTTTTTCGCTGATTTCATTCCGGTGAGCCTGTAAGTTATCGAACTTTTCTTTTTTTGCCGAAGCATCGGCACGAAGTTGTTCCGATTGCTTATCAAGCGCATCCACGGTAGCTTTCCGAATGCCATACATCCGGATTTTCTCTGCCAGCGAATCGGTATTTTTTTTCCAGTTAGACGTAAATTCTGAGATTGAACGAATGAATTTTTCCGGATTTTTCTGCCAATTCGTAAACCAATCTTCAACAGTAAAGTGTATTGAAAGGGCCTCCCGGGTTTTGGTTATATTGTTCCGGGCATGTTGATGCTCTTTTTCGGAACGATTGAAATCGGTTTCGGCACTTTTTATATCCCGTTCAATGTCTTTAATCCGGTTCGATATTTCGCTCCATTCGTTTTTCAGGCTGGTTAACCGGGCGGCTTTCTCGTCGAATTGTTTTTTCTGCTTGCCGTAAGCCGAAATCATTTGCTGCAGTTCCGACTGCTGATTTTTCTTTTGCTCTTTTTCATGAAACAACCGGGAAGCCACCTCCTCAACCGGAATCTCTTTTGCTTTTTCGGAAAACGGGAATTGTTTCCACTCCGCGTTCAGCCGATTCAGCAAATCGGTTTTTAAAGGAATTTCTTTTTCGTAAGCGGCCATGGCGTCTTGCCATTGTTTCAGTTGCTGTTCCAGCCGGATGTGGGTGTTGTTTTGTTGGGCATGTGCAAACTCTGCTTCGCGATAATTTTCCTCCAGGCTTTGCAGCACGCTGTGTAATTGCGGATTTTCCGTTTTGTAAGGGTGGGTAACGCTGCCGCAAACCGGACAAGGCTCGCTCGCCACCAATTGTTCGCGCAGCGTTTCTACATTTCCGGTAGCTGCAATTTTCGCTTTTTCGAGTATTTTAAACGAATTTTCTTTTTCCGTTTTCCGCTTTTCCAGCCAATTGCCGGCCGCGGCAAAATCGGTTTCGATGCTTTGCAGCGATGCTTTCGCTTCCGTGTGGTTGAGCAGCAGCTGCCGGTTGTCCTCCATGGCTTCGTGCAGCCTCCTCCAATGAGCTTCCGCGGAAATCAAATCCATCACAGATTGGTCTGCGCGCAGCTTTTCGTTTTCCAACTCATCAATGGGAACCGATAAAACGGATTCTTTCAATGCGTCACTAACAGGCTGCAGCTCGTCGATAGCGGATTGAAACTCCTTCTCCTTAGCTATTAACAAACTATGATTCTCTCTTTGTTGCTTCGCCGTTTTTGCGGCCTCTTCCATTTTGGTGAAACTTTCCTGAAGCAATTGCTGAAACGAGGCGGCGTTCTCCAGTTTTTCAAGAATAAGGCTTTCGTTCACGGCAATGGATTCCCGGTTTTTGTTTGCGGCTATCCAGTTCTCAATTTGGTTGATTTCCTTTTTCAGGCTTTCGGCTTCGCCGGTTTTCACGGCAACTTCTTTTTCGTGTTGCTGCAAGGTTGAAGAAGCATGGCCGGCTTCCTGTTGCGCCGATTGTTTTTGATTTTCGGTTTCTTTCAACCTCACGTCCAATTCGCTTGCCTGCCTGAGTTTTGGCTGTGCCGCCTCCCACTCCTGCTCTTGCTGCATCAGGTTGTTGGCAGCCTGCTCCTTTCTGCCGACGGCAACTTTTTTTGTTTCCTTCCGTTTCAGCAAAGATTCGCTGTATTCTTTTTCCTCCGTTTCTTTTTCTGCAAGGTATCCGGCCGCCTTTTCCAAATCGTTTGCCATCTGCTTGGCGGGTTGCACGCTTATCACCTGTTCCAGCATTTTTTCGCGAGACAGGGATTCGTTGCGGCTTCGGTTGGCTTTTTCAACTCTTGCTTTTGCCTCGTTTGCCGATTTGGTTAGTAAACTGAACTGCCGGTGCCAGTTTTTTTCCAGGGTTAAATCCTGAACCGTTTTGGCCAGCGACCGGTGCACAGCCTCCAACTCCGTTTTCTGATGCCCGATATCGGCTAATTCCTCTTCGGAGTACGTTAAGATGTCGTTTCGGCGAGCGTCTAAGATATCCAGTTTTTGTTTTTCGGCTTTGTGATTTTCAAAAATTTGCGCCGATATTCGGGAATATATCTCGCTGCCTGTAAGTTTTTCGAGCAACGACGCTTTCTGGTTTTTATCCGCTTTCAGAAAAGCCGTGAAATCTCCCTGCGCCAGCAGTACGGAGCGGGTAAACTGCTCAAAAGTTAGCCCCACCAACCGTTCAATCTCCGCCAGCAGCTCGGTTTTTCTTCCGGGAACGGGTTGGTTTCCATTGAGTTCACGCAAAGACATTTCATCCGGTTGCAGGTTGCCGTCGGCTTTTCCGCGCGAGCGGCGCACGCTCCAACGCGACCGGTAAGGTTGCCCGTTGGTGGCTACGAAATCTACTTCGGCAAAGCCTTCCGCTGTTCCGTCGCGCAAAATTCTCCGAATATCGTTTTGCTTGGTGGTGTTGCCTTGCGCGTCGGTAATATCCACGCCAAATTCCGCGTTCAGGTAGCGGGGTGTTTTGGCGTATAGCGCCAGGCAGAGAGCGTCTAAAATGGTGGATTTGCCCGCTCCGGTGGCTCCGGTGATGGCAAAAATGCCGATTGAGCAAAGCGGTTCGGCTGTAAAGTCGATTTCGGTTTCTCCTCCCAGCGACGCCAGATTTTTGATGCGTATGGCAAGTATTTTCATTGAATTTTGAACGTTTAAGTTTGAGATGTAGGAAATGCCGCGTTATTCTGCCTGATTCACTTCCTCCGTTACCTGCAAGAAAAGCCTTGTTAAGTTTTCGGGCAGCGGTTGGGCGTATTTTGTCCGATATAGGGTGTGCAACAAATCGATGGGCTGTATTTTTTTCAGCTTTTCCTTGCTGTTTAATTGGGTTTCACGGGAGTTTAGCGGCGAGTTTTTGACGCGTGCGTCTATTCTTGCCAATCGCACATTTTTTCCTTTGAGCGCCTCGTCAATCCGGTATTTCAACGAGGGTTCGGGGCTTTCCAGCAACACGCGGACTTCCAGAAAAGGAGCAAAATCGCCGGGTTTTTCAGACGAGGGCAACGTTGCAATCTCATCCAGCGCTTCATCCAGCGTACCCGTGATGCGCCGCAGCGGAACGGAAACGGGAATATCGCAATGGCGAATATTCGCAGCCTTGGCTCCTTCAATATCAAACACGGTTACCCGATGTTTATAATTGAGTTCGGAAAACGACATTGGCAGCGGGCTTCCGCAATAACGCACATGCTCTTTGCCGCCAACGCATTGCGCCTTGTGAATGTGTCCCAACGCCACGTAGCATATTTCGTCGTCGAAAGCCGAGGGCAAAATGCCTTCAATTCCGCCCATAATTTCCCGTTCCACGCTGTGTAAATCGCCAATTTCGGCGCGCAGCGTATGCAAATGCCCCATGGCAACGATGGCCTGATGCGGCTCTCGCTTTGCCGACGCGTACGCGAACGCTTGGCGGTAAAAATCCGCAACACCTTCGGCGTATGGGTTTTCGCAATCGGAAATGTGGGGATAATCGCCCATCCGCAGAAAAGGCGCGGCAATGCACCAGGCTTTAATTTCTCCGCTTCTGTTTTTCAGGGGAACAACCATGCTTTCAAAGTCGATGTTTCCGGCGGCATCCCGCTTTACCGATCCCACAATATGTATATTCATCAGCTCCACAAGCGGCTGCGGCGTTTCGAGCCGCGACGCGCTGTCGTGGTTGCCGGCAGTAACAATTATTTGCAGTTCGGGGCACGTCTTCACCGCGTTGATAAGAAACGCGTAAAACATTTTTATGGAGGCCGCAGACGGATTGGAAACGTCAAACACATCGCCGCTTATGAGCAATACGTCAATATCTTCGTTCTTGAGCGTGATGAGCAGCCAGTCTAAAAACAGGTTGTGTTCCGCCCATCGGTCAAAACCGTAAAACAATTGCCCCAGGTGCCAATCGGAGGTGTGAAGTATTTTCATTTTTATTTTTCATGCGTTTCGGGCGTGCCGGCTCTTTTTTTACTGATTATTACCGCCGAGCCCTTTTTTTTATTTACTTTGCAAATATAGAAATAAAACCGGAATTTCTGAGGCGCCGGAAAACTGCCTGTGCAACATGCAAGCACAACCATGACGTGTATCAGCAAGTTATCCGGTAAATCTTTTTTCACGTTGATTAACCCCCAAAAAGCAAGATATGGATTATAATTACAACAAATTACGCATCAAAGGCGGCCAGAAAGTACATCTGCACACGTTTCCAACCAACGAAAGCGCCGGATTCGACAAAAAATCGGCAAAAGAAGAAATAAAAAGCAATATCAAGGAACTGAAGAAATTTCAGGAGATGTTTTATGCCGACGACCGCTATTCGTTGCTCGTTATTTTGCAGGCGCGCGACGCGGCCGGAAAAGACGGCGTTATCCGCCACGTAATGTCGGGCATAAACCCGCAGGGATGCCGCGTGCACAGTTTTAAAACGCCCTCGAAAAACGAACTGGAGCACGATTACATGTGGCGCCATTACCGCGCGCTGCCCGAGCGGGGAATGATTGAGATTTTCAACCGCTCGCACTACGAAAACGTGCTTACTACGCGCGTGAATCCCGAATTTATTCTCAACGAGCGCATTCCGGATTACGATTCGGTGGAAAAGATCGACGATAAATTCTGGGAAAACCGATACGCGGCCATCAACGCCATCGAAAAGCATTGGACAGACAACGGGATGCACATCGTGAAAATTTTCCTCAACGTATCCAAAGACGAGCAGAAAAAACGCTTTCTTTCGCGCATCGACGAACCCGATAAAAACTGGAAATTCAGCTCGGCCGACCTTCGCGCCCGTGCCAATTGGGACAAATACGAGAAAGCATACGAGGAGATGCTGGAAAAAACTTCTACCGATTACGCGCCGTGGTTCGTGGTTCCGTCCGACAAAAAATATTTTGCCCGCGTGGCCGTGGGCGATATTATCTTGGGCGAATTTAAGAAGATGAACCTCCGGTTTCCGCCGGCCGAGTCGCCCGAAATGTTGGCGGAAGCACGTGAGCAGTTGATGAACGAATAGTTGAGCAAATTTCTTTCATACATCTCAAGACGGCTTGCCACGTAGTGGCTAAACAAGAATAACCCCGTATGCAATGCGGGGAAAAAACTCCCCCCAACCCCCGGCCCCGAAGCGGGCTGAACCATAAAAGGCTAATGGCGGTTCGCTTTTCGTTGAACTCATTGGGCAAGGAATAAACAGGGGCAACCCGAAAACAGGTGGATTCAACAATAAACTTGTGGACTTGCGGAAATTCGCGCTGAAAGCGCATCAGCCAATAGCGTAGGGCAACGCCCTGCGTAACCGATGCCCCCCACGCTAAAGCGCTGAAAGCGCGAAAGACTTGCTCACACCCTTACAGGGCTTGGTTTTTGGGGAGCATTATCCGCAAAACAGGGCGTTGCCC
>JAUNRY010000027.1:0-1365 GCA_030539475.1 Bacteroidia bacterium
CTAATTCTTTGGAGGGGAAGCCCGATTTATTGAAGAAGTTTTATGAATTTTATCGCGATTACGATCCCGATTTAATTGTAACAGCGTCGCACGCCACCGAAAATAACCTGGAAATGCCCGGTTCACTGGGCAATATAAAAGCCCGCAACGGGGTATTGTATGCCGACTTCCCTTCGGGAAAAGAAAACCTGGCTGAATCGGGAAAAAGACGCGTGTATTTGCCCATTGGTAATTGTTTGATTGCCAACATCGACAGCACGAAAGAATCAATGGCGGTAGCGTGGCTAAACAGCGCTAACGTTGCGGCCATGATTGGTTATGTGGTTACAACCTGGCACGGACGAAACGGGTGGGGCGCGTTAAAATATTGGCTCACAACGCCGGGAAGATATTCACTTGCAGAAGCTACTTTCTTGAACCAGCAAGATATGCTGTATCAACTCAACGAGTGGTCGCCTGAAATTGAAAGGATTAACTATCAGTTTGAGAAAGGGCATCACGAAAACTTAAGCATATTCGGCGAAACGTTGGGTGAAAAACCCACCCTTGACCAGTTTGGCTTTTTCCACGACAGAGACGTGCTGGCATATTATGGCGATCCTGCATGGAACGTGAGGCTGCAAGAATTACCCGAAGAAAATGATTTTTCCGTAACCCAACAAATTAAAGGTAATAAATGCACAATAACCATTACCACCAAACCAAACTTTGATTTAAAAAGAATGATGGGCGATGATTTCAAAAAAGAACATGTTTTAGACATTCCGTTCAGTTATTTCTTCCCGGAGAGATTAAAAAATCCTCGCTTGGCAGGAAATCAGATTTGGAAAGCCGCATTAGATGAGAACTTTATGCTCATATATAACCCCGATTTTAAACCAAACAGCCAGTACGAAATTGTGTTGGATATAGATTAATCCAATATTCTACATCGCGCTTTTCGTTCTCTTTTAGCTATGGCTTACGGCCGTATAAACCTCGATAGTTCTTTCTCTTGCGAAAGCAGTGTAGCCGTATTTATAAACGCCAGGTGCGAATAGGCCTGCGGAAAGTTACCGAGTTTGCGCTTGGTCTCGAAATCCAAATCTTCGCTGTATAAGCCCACGTGGTTGGAATACGATATCATCGATTCGAAAATTTCGCGCGCTTCATCCGTCTCGCCAATTACAAAAAGAGCTTCCACAAGCCAGAACGTGCAAATGGTGAACGATGAAACGGGCAGGCCGAAATCGTCTTCGGCCTTGTATCGGTACATCAATCCGTTGTGAAACAGGTTCTCTTTTATGGCTTTCACGGTTTTTACGTAACGTTCGTCGCGGGCATCGATAAAATCGTAAACCTGCATCAGCAAAAGCGACGAGTCGT
>JAUNRY010000027.1:1375-14443 GCA_030539475.1 Bacteroidia bacterium
TTCTCATAAGCTTGTGTGAAACATTGCAATTCTTCGTTCCATCCTTTTTCGTGCACTTCTTCCTTGATGTTGTTGGCTTCTTTTCGCCACAATTCGGCATAATTATCCTTGTGCAACAGCTCGGCAATCAGCGACGCGCGATCCAGCGTAACCCAACTCATCACTTTGGAGAACACGAAATTCAGTTCGCGCGTGCGGAACTCCCAAATACTTTGATCGGGCAAACGCCACGATTTCAGCATCATGCGCACCATGTTTCTTACAATTTCCCAAATTTCCTCCACTTCGTCAAGAGGCCCCGGGAAATACAGGTAGTATTTGTAAATCACATCCATGAGATAGCCCAGCGAATCGTTTTGCAGCTGGTTGTAAGCCGCGTTTCCGATGCGAACGGGATGAGAGTTTTCGTATCCGGCCAGGTGCGGCAGGATTTCTTCGGTCAGTTCTTTTTCGCCGCGAATTCCGTACATTATCTGAAAAGTATCGTCGCGCGATTTCAGGATGCGCTTGATAAACCCTATAAACCGTTCGGCCGCTCCGTGGTGCTTCATGTGCATCAGCGTATCGATGGACATGGAGGCGTCGCGAATCCAGCAAAAACGATAATCCCAGTTGCGGGTTTCGCCGATGGTTTCCGGCAAACTGGTGGTAACGGCGGCCAGCATGGCGCCCGATTTCTGATACGACATCAGCTTCAGTACCAGCAAACTGCGGTTAATCATTTCGCCGTATTGCTTGTACTCGCGTGAGCGGTTAATCCAGTTGAGCCAATACACTTTTGTACGTTCGTAATCCAGTAAAATCCGGTTTTCGTCCACCCGCACCAATTTTTGGTTATACGAAAGCAGGAAAAACTCGTGATTGTTCAGCGTAATTTCTTCGCCGTTCAAAATAGCATCAAAATCGATGCTCGAGTAGAGATAAATTTTATCTTCCACATCCACTACCGATGTGGTTTTTATGTAATTAGGAAAAATGGTGTGAACGGTTTCTTCTCCGGCGTAATTCATTTTTGGATCGTAGAGCACGCGCATTTTGGGTTGTCCGTGCAACACCCGCACGTAGCGGTGCACTTCGGGCGGCAGGTAGTGTTTGAGCTCGCCGGTTCTGTATCGGGGCATATAATCCAGCACGGTAAAGGCTCCTTCCGGCGCTTCAAACCGGGTGGACAGAACGTTGGTACTGCCCAGGTATGCTTGCGATACGGTATATTCTTCCGAAACCAGAAAAGCGAAACTGCCGCCTTTTTCTTCATCCAGTAATTTGGTAAACACGGAAGGAGAGTCGAAATCGGGCAGGCACAGCCAATCGATGCTTCCTTCTTTGGATACTAACGCCGCCGTGCGGCAATTTCCGATAATTCCGTAATCTAAATTCTTCATTCGCTGTTTTATTTGCTGTGATGCGGGCAAAGATACGTATTTTGATTGATAAGAGATGAAAAATAATTTTAGGGAAATGTTAAAACGGATATAAGAACATTCGCAACTCAGAACTCAGAACTCAAACCTACCTTACCGTTAATTCCCCGCGCAGCGATTTCGACATCAGTTCCCGAACCTGCTCGGGAGTTTTTCCGTTGCCCTGCAAAATCATCAGTTTTGCCAGCGCGGCTTCGGTGGTGATGTCGTGTCCCGAAGAAACACCCAGTTTTTCCAGATGCTGTCCGGTTTCGTAACGGTGCATTTCCACGTTTCCGTACAGGCATTGCGTAACATTCACTATAACAACTCCTTTATCCATCGCTTCCTGCAAAGCATCGATAAACCATTGGTCGGTGGGTGCATTTCCGGAACCGTAGGTTTCCAGCACAACACCCCTTAAATTGGGAACCGAAAGAATAGAACGTACCACATTTTTCTGAATTCCGGGAAACAGTTTCAAGATAGCCACATTATGGTCGAGCCTGAAATTGAATATGACGGGTTTGTTGTAATCGGGTTGTAAAATTGCCTTATCGTGATAACGAATATCAACTCCCACCTCTGCCAGGTACGGATAATTGGGGCTGTTGAACGCGCTGAAATTTTCCGAATTCACTTTCGTGGTACGGTTTCCGCGCATCAGCAGATTCTGCATGTATATACACAGTTCCGGCACAATGGGTTTCCCGTGCTCGTCTTTATCGGCGGCTATTTCAAGGGCGGTAATCAGGTTTTCCTTTCCATCGGTACGGAGTTTGCCGATAGGCAGTTGCGAACCGGTGAAAATAACGGGCTTGGTAAGATTTTCGAACATCAGGCTCAACACCGATGCCGTGTACGACATAGTATCGGTTCCGTGCAAAATAACAAAGCCATCGTAATCCTCGTAATTATCCTGTACAACCGAGGCGATATCCTGCCAGTTTTGCGGGGAAACTTCCGACGAATCGATAGGTGGGTCGAACAAATAGGTATCCACGTTAAAGTTCAGCCGCTTCATTTCCGGAACATTCGATTTCAAATGGCTAAAATTAAACGCTTCGAGGGCGCCGGTTTCTAAATTTTCTACCATTCCAATGGTTCCACCGGTATAAATGAGCAGAACACGTGCGTTTTTGTCAATCATGTCGGCATAATTTTTCGCAAATTTACAAATTTAATTGACACTTTGATACAAAACTATGACTTTTTTTAAAGAACAAAAGCGGCCTTTTTTTGTTTTAACTTAATAGCACCGGCGTAAAGCTCAGAACGTTGGTTTTGCGTTTAAAACAGTGTATTAATCAGCTAAAGAACTTTAAACTAAAAAAAAATGGCACATTCAATTAAAACCATTTGGAGAGAAAACAACATTTTCGATACCGAATTAGACGGACATACGCTTACCATAGACTTGGCAAAAGATGCCGGCGGAAATGACGCAGGTCCCCGTCCGAAAAAATTACTGCTGGCCGCCGCCACCGGATGCACGGGATTAGACGTGGTGGAAATACTGAAAAAAATGCGCGTAAACATAAAAGGTTTCGCCATCAACATCGAGGCGGAGCTAACTACGGAATATCCCATCACGTACACATCCATGAAAGTAATTTACGAGTTTGAAGGCGAAAACCTGCCCAAAGAGAAACTCAAGAGGGCTTGTAAACTCTCTTTCGACAATTATTGCGGTGTGATGGATTTGATTAAAAAAGCCATTCCGGTTACGTATGAAGTGAAAATTAGAAATTAGTAACTTTTTCTACATAATTAAAGAAAAAATTCTGTATTTTCCTTATCTTTGCAATCAAATTCAACAAGATTGTTCATTCATTCAAAAGAAAATATTCTCATAAAATAAAAAATTATGCAAACTATTGACACTTTCAACTTTGCCGATAAAAAGGCTTTCGTGCGGGTGGATTTTAATGTTCCGCTCGATGAAAACTTCAACATCACAGACGACACTCGTATTCGCGCTGCCGTTCCCACTTTGAAGAAAATTCTCAAAGACGGCGGGAGCGTTATCATTGGCTCTCATTTAGGCCGTCCGAAAGGGCCCACCGATAAGTTTTCGCTGAAACACATCCTGCCGCGCGTTTCGGAAGTGTTGGGCGTGGATGTTCAGTTTGCCAACGATTGCATTGGCGAAGAGGCCGAATCAAAAGCAGCAGCCTTGCGTCCCGGAGAAGCCTTGTTGCTCGAAAACCTACGTTTTTATGCCGAAGAAGAAGGCAAGCCGCGTTTGCCCGAAGGCGCATCGGAAGAAGAAACCGCTGCAGCCAAAAAAGCAGTGAAAGAATCGCAAAAAGATTTCACAAAGAAACTGGCCTCGTATGCCGATGTTTATGTGAACGACGCTTTCGGAACTGCCCACCGCGCGCATGCTTCCACCGCGCTCATTGCCGATTATTTTGACCAAGATCACAAAATGTTCGGTTACTTGCTGGCGAACGAAATTAACGCGGTTGAAAAAGTGATGAACGATACCCAACGCCCTTTCACAGCCATTATGGGCGGCTCAAAAGTTTCCACCAAAATTGAAATCATCGAAAACCTGCTCGACAAAGTAGATAACCTGATTCTCGCCGGCGGAATGACCTACACTTTTGCAAAAGCAGCCGGTGGAAAAATAGGTGATTCTATCGTTGAAAATGATAAACTCGATTTGGCCAACGAAATTATTGAGATGGCAAAGAAAAAAAATGTAAACCTGGTGCTGGCCACCGATGCTAAGATTGCCGACAGCTTTAGCAACGATGCAAAAACCGATTTCGCGGGTGTAAAAGAAATTCCCGACGGCTGGGAAGGCCTCGATATCGGCCAAGAATCGGAAAAGGCATTCGCCGAAGTAATCAAAAACTCCAAAACCATTTTGTGGAACGGCCCCGTGGGCGTTTTCGAATTCGATAATTTCGACAAAGGCTCACGCGCAGTGGCAGATGCCATTGTGGAAGCTACCCAAAAAGGCGCTTTTTCGCTCGTGGGCGGTGGCGACTCGGTAGCGTGCGTAAACAAATTTGGTTTAGCAGACGATGTTTCTTACGTTTCAACGGGTGGCGGCGCGTTGCTCGAAATGATTGAAGGCAAGGTGCTTCCCGGAATTAAAGCCATAAGAGGATACTAAAACCGATAAGCAGCGCAGCTGCGATAACGCCTGCGGCGGATATGCGCTGCAAGTGATAAAATTTAAAAAACCGTGCGAGAGAAGTTTCGCACGGTTTTTTTATCTTTGTAAAAAACTTTCAACAATATGAATATCGTAAAAAACTGCCCAAATTGCCAAGCCGAAGTTATTGATAATTTTCAACTTTGCTGGAATTGCAATTACAGCTTCTCCGAAAACAGAGTGGTTGAAATAGCCGATCAAGACCAATTGAAAAGGCAACTAACCTGCTTACGGTGCAACGATGTTGCGATGCATTTCGCCGGAAATTACAAGTTTCACGAAGGAACCCGTTTTGGCGCCATAGGAAACATTTTTGAATTGTTTGTCAATAAAGAAACTTTCGATTTGTACGTTTGCCCCAAATGCGGTAAAGTGGAGCTCTTTACACCTTAATTAAATAAAATTTCCGCAAATACAATTTTTCTTTTTTCCTTTATCCGCTGTTTTTTTGTAATTTTGAGCCGTTTTTCAAAACAGATTGAAACGGATTGAAGATTTTTCTCAATCCCATTCAATCTCCATCAATCTCAAAACAATGAATATCTCATACAACTGGCTCAAAGAGTATCTTCAATTCGACCTTTCGCCGCAAGAAACGGCTGCCGCGCTCACTTCCATAGGGCTGGAAACCGGTGGCGTGGAAGAAATTCAAACCATAAAAGGCGGAATGGAAGGGTTGGTTATCGGCGAAGTGCTGACCTGCGTGAAACACCCCAATTCCGACCATTTAAGCCTGACAACCGTAAATATAGGCAACGGTGAAGAACCGCTGAAAATAGTGTGTGGAGCGCCAAACGTGGCTGCCGGGCAAAAAGTGGTAGTAGCTACCGTTGGAACAAAATTATATATTGGAGATAACGAAATCACCATAAAACGCTCCAAAATTCGCGGCGAAGAATCCTTTGGAATGATTTGTGCCGAAGACGAAATAGGGATCGGCACATCGCACGAAGGCATTATCGTTCTTCCCGATAATGCCGTAGTTGGAACTCTTGCCAAAGATTATTACAACGTGAAAAGCGATTTTGTCCTTGAAATCGACATCACCCCCAACCGCATAGACGCCGCATCGCATTACGGAGTAGCACGCGACTTGGCCGCCTATCTCAAACAAGCCGCAAAACCGCATAAACTCTCAAAACCTTCGGTTGAAGGGTTTGCTATCGATAAAAAAGACGGCGGAATCGATGTAAGGGTAGAAAACGCGGAAGCCTGTCCCCGATATTCGGGTTTAACCATTCGCAACGTTTCGGTAAAAGAAAGCCCGGACTGGCTGAAAAACAAGTTGTTGCTTATCGGGCTTCGCCCCATCAATAACATTGTGGATCTCACCAACTTCATTCTTCACGAAACCGGCCATCCGATGCACGCGTTCGACGTAAACCATATTGAAGGCAACAAAGTTGTGGTTCGCACATTGCCCGAAGGAAGCAGATTTGTAACGCTCGACGAACAGGAACGCGAACTGAATGCCAACGACCTGATGATTTGCAACGCCAATAACGGAATGTGCATTGCCGGCGTGTTCGGAGGAATAAAATCGGGCGTTACCGAACAAACAAAAGACGTATTTTTAGAATCGGCTTATTTTAATCCTACGTGGGTACGCAAAACCGCCCGCCGCCACGGATTGAACACCGATTCATCGTTCCGTTTCGAGCGCGGCGCCGACCCCAACAACACGGTTTACGTGCTCAAACGCGCCGCGATGCTCATCAAAGAAATTGCGGGCGGAGAAATTGAAGGCGATATCCGCGATGTTTATCCGGCGAAAATAGAAAATCGGGAAATTGTTTTACCGTTCAGAAAAGTAAATTCCCTTATCGGAAAAGAAATTCCGAAGGAAACGGTAAAAAGCATTCTCGAAAGCCTCGAAATTGAGATAAAAAACGAAACCGAAAGCACGCTCACGCTTCGCGTTCCCACTTATCGGGTAGACGTTACGCGCGACGTGGACGTGATTGAAGACATTCTCCGCATTTACGGGTACAACAACGTGGATTTCAGCAATTCGTTGAAAGCCAATTTATCTTACCAAACTCCAACCGACCGCAAACACAAGCTGCAAACCCTTGTTTCGGAACAACTTGCGGCAAGCGGATTCAATGAGATAATGAACAATTCGCTCACCAAAAAATCATATTATGAGCACAACGAAACCTATCCGCTCAGCCGTTGTGTGTCGCTGCTAAACCCTCTCAGCAACGATTTGGGAGTAATGCGTCAAACACTTCTTTACGGAGGCTTGGAAAGCATTGCCTACAACCGCAATCGTAAACATTACGATTTGCATTTTTACGAATTTGGCAATTGCTACTTTTTTGATGCGGATAGAAAACGAGAAGATAAAATTTTATCGGGACATTCCGAAGAAACTTATCTGGGGCTTTGGATTTGCGGCGACAGCAACCCGAAAAACTGGGCAACTCCCCGAACCGAAACATCGGTTTTTCAACTCAAAGCCCACGTCGAAAACATATTGAAACGAATGGGTTTCACCTCCAATCAAGTGATTTTCGAGCCCATTCAATCCCCCATTTATTCCGCCGGAATGAGTATCCGGACCTTTAAACAGCCAATCGGAAATTTTGGGATTGTTTCGGATAACATCCTCAAGAAATTCGATATCGATACCGATGTGTTCTTTGCCGAGATGAACTGGGATGTTATTTTGAAAGAAACTTCGAAAAGTGAAGTACGCTTTACCGAAATTTCCAAATTCCCGCCGGTAAGCCGCGATTTAGCGTTGCTCATCGATAAAAACGTTACCTTTGCGCAAATTGAGCAGGTAGCAAAAAAATCCGAAAAGAAACTGCTGAAAGGTATCTCACTGTTCGACGTGTACGAGGGAAAAAACCTGCCCGAAGGCAA
Source organism: Bacteroidia bacterium (assembly GCA_030539475.1). GTDB lineage: Bacteria > Bacteroidota > Bacteroidia > Bacteroidales > Dysgonomonadaceae > Petrimonas. The sequence goes on from JAUNRY010000027.1 coordinate 8,816, forward strand.
AAAATCTTACGCGGTGAATTTTGTGCTTCAAGACGAAGAAAAAACGCTCAACGATAAACAAATTGACGCCGTGATGCAGAAAATTCGGCACAATTTACAGAAAGAATTGGGGGCAGTGCTGCGGTAAAAGCCTCTCCTAATCCCTCCAAAGGAGGGGAATAAGGAGTGCTACTTATTAAATATCACTATTAAACAATCAAAATAAATCAAGCCCTTTGAAACTTAGGGCACCAATTCTCCCCCTATCTTTGGGGGAGCGAGAGAGGGCTAAATTATGGGAAGAGCATTTGAATACAGAAAAGCTACAAAAATGAAACGATGGGGCAACATGGCCCGCGTGTTCACAAAATTGGGGAGACAGATTACAATTGCCGCACGCGAGGGCGGCCCCGATCCCGATACCAACCCGCGTTTACGCGTGCTCGCGCAGCAGGCGAAAAAGGAAAATATGCCGAAGGAAAACGTGGAACGCGCCATAAAAAAGGCGACGGATAAAGACGTATCGGATTACAAAGAAATGGTTTACGAAGGTTACGGCCCCTATGGCATTGCCATTGTGGTGGAAACCGCTACCGATAATCCCACGCGTACCGTGGCAAACGTTCGCAGCTATTTCAACAAGCACGGCGGCTCGTTGGGAACATCGGGAAGCCTGGAATTTTTGTTCGACCACAAATGCGTGTTTAAAATTTCTCCTAAAGACGGCGTTTCGCTGGAAGATTTGGAACTGGAGCTTATCGATTACGGCGTGGACGAGGTGGAAGAAGACGAAGGCGATATCATCCTTTACGGAGAATTCAAATCGTATTCCGATATCCAATCTTATCTCGAAGAGAACGGTTTCGAAATCCATTCTGCCGAATTTGAGCGAATTCCGCACGATACCAAATCACTGAACGATGAACAACGCGCACAAATCGAAAAACTTCTCGAAAAATTCGAGGACGATGACGATGTGCAGAATGTTTTTCATAATATGGAGTGAGAAAAAGTAGAATAAAGAGCAAGGAGCCAAGAACAAAGACGGGGAGCTGAAATTGATTTTCAGTTCTCCGTTTTGGTTTCTGTCTTTTTTACTAAAAAGTCTAACAGTCTTAAAGTCTCTTATCGTCTATCTTGGCTCTTGATTCTTGGCTCTCCAAATAATACCTATCCAACGCTTCTTTCGCTGCCACAAACGAACTTTTTCGTGCAGAAAGGACTTCATTTTCCAACAAAGGCATTAGTTTCTCTATTTCGGAGTTTTGGTAAAAATCGTTCCGCAAGCGCTCGTTGATGGTTTCGTACATCCAGTATTTGGATTGTTCGTTTCGTTTGCGGTCGAAAAATGCGTTTTGTTTCACAAACTCCACGTAGCGGTGTATCATATCCCACACTTCGGAAATACCCAAACTGTAATATCCCGAATAGGTAAGCACTTCGGGCGTCCATCCCGATTCGGCAGGCGGAAACAGGTGAAGCGCGTTGGCGAAATGCCGTTGCGCCATTTTCGCGTTTTCAATATTATTGCCATCGGCCTTGTTAATCACAATTCCATCGGCCATTTCCATAATGCCGCGCTTGATTCCCTGCAATTCATCCCCCGTTCCGGCGAGTTGGATAAGCAGAAAAAAATCTACCATGGAATGCACGGCAGTTTCCGATTGCCCCACGCCAACCGTTTCCACAAAAATATAATCGAATCCGGCCGCTTCGCACAACACAATGGTCTCGCGCGTTTTTCGGGCAACTCCACCCAACGATCCCGCTGACGGCGAAGGACGAATGAAAGCGTTCTGCTGCACCGATAGTTTTTCCATTCGGGTTTTATCGCCTAAAATACTCCCTTTGGTGCGTTCGCTCGACGGGTCAATGGCCAGCACAGCCAGTTTGTGCCCTTGTTCGAGTAAGTGCATGCCAAACGCATCTATCGAAGTGCTTTTTCCTGCGCCGGGAACTCCTGTGATACCTACCCGGATGGAATTTCCGGAATGAGGGAGGCATCTCTCAATGATAGCTTGCGCCGTTTCCTGGTGTTCGGGCCTGGAACTTTCAACCAACGTTACCGCCTGGCTGAGCATAGTGATATTTCCGGCCAGAATTCCTTCGGCAAACTCACTCACCGAATATTCTTTTCGGCGATGTTGCCGGCGCAGGTGTAAATAGGGGTTTACGCTTGGCGGTTGGGTTACGCCTTTGTTGATATTTAAACTCAAGTATTTAGGGTCGTTTTCGGGATGATGTTGCATAGTTTTAAAATTTAGAACACAGAATCAAGAGAAAAGACAGGCAAATAAGCTGTTAAACAAAATATTCTCTTGTCATTTTATAAAAAAAACCGAATAAAGTTCTTTGCAAAGATACTCTATTCGGCTTATTTTTTTACCCTAAGGAGAAACAAAATCACCTCTTTCTTGGCGTTACATTTCCTTTAATCGATAATACATACACAGTATCAGGTACATTGGTGTAAACAGTTATCGTTTTGTTAAAAGTACCGGGACGAGCAGTTGTTGAATACTTGGCATCAATTTTACCGCTTTTTCCGGGCAAAATCGGTTCTTTCGTATAACTTGGTGTTGTACAACCGCAAGAAGCTGAAACACGCTGTATAATTAACGGGCTTTTTCCCGTATTGGTAAACTCAAATTGTGTGGAAACAGCACCGATTTCTTCTTTGATGGTCCCAAAATCGTGAACGTTTTTCTTAAACTGCACTTTGGGAACTGATTGCGAAAATACAACTCCGCTTAATAAAATGCTGAAGAGTAAAATAAAACTTAGTTTTTTCATTGTTATATATTTTAATTATTCTTTTGTCCAATCTTCTATTTTGATATTGTTCAGGCGTTCTAAATGCTTTACATTATTTGAAATCAAAATTAGTTTGTTTGCAATAGCTGTCGCTCCAATTAATAAATCAAAATCATCAAGGCGTTGCCCTTCTTTTTCTAAACGCAATCTTTCCGTTGCATAACTGTCAAGAGAGCCTGAAATGGGAACAACTGAAACTTGCTCTATGAAATCATTGACGAGTTTTTTCCGATCCGCCCAATTGCTTTTTTCTGCTCCGTATTTTAATTCAGCGACCGTTATTTCAGAAATCGCACAATTGTGAAATCCGACAGAGTTGATTTTCTTTGTTACGTGTTGATGTCCTTTAAAGAGAAAAATAACAATATTGGTGTCTAATAAATACATCTAAAAATCTTCGAGTTTCCGATTAAACACTCTATCTTTACGTAAATCTTCTATAATTTCTTCTGCCGTTTCTTTCGAATCCCACTTTCCACTGAAATCATAAACACTTTTTGGCTGCCCCAAATCTTTTTTTATTGATTTGGATAATTTAGCAATCAATTCCAATTTTACATCGGGGCTTAAATTGCGAAGCGTTTTAAAATATGATTCTGCTTCTAAATGTACTACATTCATTATTCCCTCCTTTCCCCAAAATTTTTATTTCAGACACAAAAATAACCATTTCGTTTAAGAAATGTTCCGGATTTAACGTTATTTTTACTGATGTGTGTAAATTTTACTCCTTTACCTGAACCCGAATTCCTGCGGTATGCGACGTAAATTCAGGCGCGTACATACATTGAATGGTGGTAATTCCATTGGAATAATCACCCGTTCGGGTAACGAAAACACCGTATTCAAAAACATACGTTCCGCGTGGGAGCACATCGAAATAGAAATTGGTGGACGCATCTTTCGATGCCTGATAATAGATGGTTCCGCCTTGCCATTTCACGCCCGAAAGTTGTTCAACAGGTTCAAAAGCGGCGGCACGCATATCTTTCAGATGCACAAATTCCAAATCGCGATCGGTGCGGACGGTCAGGCGAACAATTACTTTATCGCCCACTTTCAGCGGAGCAGTTTCCGTAATCGGGATAAGTTTAGTACCCGAAGCATCGATTTTTTCTACGAAAAGCAGTTTCTCCACATCGAGCGAAGCATCGGTTTTCGAGATTTTATCCAAATCTTCGTAATATTGCCAGTAAAGCGCACCCCAAGCCGGAGCGTTTCCGCTGTTTTCGATTTTTACACGTCCCATCTCCGGAGTAATTTCCGTTTTGTGCCACGTTTCCTTGAAATATCCTGTGCCGAGTTCTTGCTTCGCAGGCTCAATTCGTTTGTCGGCAACCGTTACAACGGTTTTGTTTTCCGCCGAAAACCAATCCGTTCCCGTGCTCAACAACGCGTAAACGGCATCCATTGTGGCGTGCGTGGATTCCCACAATTGGGTTTGTTTCTGCTTCAACAGCCAACGTTTCATATTGTCCATTTCATCGGCTTTTGCGCCGCCAATGCGGAAAGCATCCATAATAAACGTGTGCACCGATACGGCCGATTGCGACATAAACACGTGCGCACGGTTGTTTGCCCAAAACATTCCCATTTCGTCGGAAACGGTGGCGTGTTCGCGATACGATTTCAAGATATCCTGCACAACAGTTCGTTTACCGTTCCGCTGCATCAGTACGGCGATAAGCGAACGTTCGTACAAACCGAACTGCGTCCAGTTTTTCTCGATAACCGATGTGTAAAAATCTGCCACTTCTTTAGTTTTGGCATCCAGCGGATATTGATTGTACGATGAACGCACGTATAAATATTCCAAATCAGAAATCGAAATGGATTTCAGGTTTCGCCAATCTTTGTTGTTTTTTTTCAGCTGTTCGAAACTACGTATGGCTTCGCCATCGATGTAGGAAACGGCCTGCGCCTGCATCTCACGAACGGCATCGGTAAATTCCGTTGCTTTCAGCTCTTTCAACTGACTGAATCCGTAAAGAATGTATTGCGTAATGCTTCGGTTAGGATAAAAGCCTTTGAACCAACTCCAGCCGCCTTGCGTGGTTTGCAGTTCTCTGAGTTTGTCGATGGCTTGGCGCGTAAGGTTTTGGTTGCGGTTTAAATCGAACAGGAGTGCCAGTTTTTGCTTTTGTTCCGATTCGTTTTTGGCTTCCAGCACCCACGGCGTTTCTTCCAACAACACGTTTTTGAGTTCCTGATTTTTTTCGAGATTCGACAACAATGTTTCCGAATCGCCGCCCTGCCGTTTCCACGCTTCAATCATTGCCGAAACTTTGGGATAAGCTTTCGAAATGTGCATTCCGAGCGTGTTGGCGTAATACGAGGCGAACCACGAAACGGCGTTCTCGCTTTCGGGATTGCTCAACACGGGCAATGCCTGCACAGCGTACCACGCGGGGTTGGAAGTAAATTCCAACGTCAATCGGTAATCTTGGAGGGTATTCGATTGTTTGTTTACCAATCTGTCCATCGTAAATTCCTTGGTTTGCGTTCCGTTCACGTCCATGCGCATACTTTCGGTAACGAGCATCCGATTGGGAAGTACCGCCAGAGCATGCTGTTCGCCATCGCTAAACGATGCGCTTTGCGCCACGATTCGAACACCAATAACATCAATATCCGATGGCACGTCAAATGTCCACGAAGCATCGGAGGACGCATCTTTTGCCAACGAGAACAGTTGCGATTGATTTTCTACCGAAATGGTATTTACAACTTCATCCGTTATGGGATTGAAAAGTTCCAGTTTCACGTTTCCGCTGATTTCTTTGTCCGACAAATTGGAAATTTTGGTTGAAATACTTGTGCGGTCGCTGTGGCGAA
>JAUNRY010000290.1 GCA_030539475.1 Bacteroidia bacterium
CAACCAATCTTCATTGTTAACCTTAAATCTAATACCATGAAAAACACGTTGCAAATATAAGGGGTTTTTCCATAACTCAAAAACATTTTGAGAGGAAAATGTCTGTATTTTGCAACAATTAACCGAATAAGGATGATTCAAATGGATAATAAGTGTTTTTTCACACTTTATTCTACCTGCAAAACCAATCCTTTTAAATATTCTCCTTCGGGATGATAAATGTTTACGGGATGATCGGCGGGTTGGGTGAGTTGATGCAGAATACGCACTTTCCTGCCTGAAATGGCGGCTGCGCTGAAAACCGCCAACCGAAACTGCTCCTTGCTTATAACCTGAGAACAGGAGAATGTAAACAAAATACCACCGGGTTGTATTTTTTCAAACGCTGCCAGATTGAGGCGTTTGTAACCCTGCAAAGCATTGTTGACGGCGCCGCGGTGCTTGGCAAAAGCCGGCGGATCGAGAACGATAAGATCATGGGTGTTTTTATCGGATTCGCGAAGAAACTTAAACGCGTCTTCGGAGTAAGAAGTGTGGCGGCTGTCGTTTCCGAAATTGAGTTTCACGTTCTCATCGGTCAGCATAACGGCTTTGGAAGAGCTGTCCACCGATTGCACCGCTTTGGCTCCGCCACGAAGCGCGTAAACCGAAAATCCACCCGTGTAGCAAAACATGTTCAGCACGTTTTTGCCTGCGGCATACTGTTCGAGTAATCGGCGGTTTTCGCGTTGGTCAACAAAGAAGCCGGTTTTTTGCCCGCGCAGCCAATCGATATTGAACTTCAGCCCGTTTTCAATGGCTGTGGTTTCCACGTTTTTTCCGCCCAGCAAGTATCCGTCGGCGCTTTCTATATCGGCTTTAAACGGCAGCGTTCCTTCGGATTTGTAGTAGATATTCTCCAGTTTCTCGTTTCCAAGAACCGTTTGCAGCGCTGATGCAATCTTTTCTTTATCGGCATCCATCCCCACGGAGTGCGCCTGCACAACGGCCGTTTTTCCGTACATGTCAATGATTAATCCCGGCAAGAAATCGCCTTCACCGTGAATCAGTCGGAAAGTGTTGTTATTGTTGCGCAACAAGCCAATATCCGTGCGCATGTTGTATGCCGAAGAAATTCGTTGAACGTAGAAATCGGTATCAATCGGTTCGTCCGTAAACGATAAAATGCGCACGGTGATGCTGCCGACTTGATAGTGCCCCGTGCCGAGAAATTCGCCGCCGGCAGAAAAAACCTTTACAATATCGCCTTCGCGAAGGTTATCGGGCTTTTGAGCTACCGCGCCTGAAAACACCCACGGATGAAACCGGCGCAATGATTCTTCCTTTTTGGGACGCAGTACGATGTGATTTGTTTTATTTATTGCCATTGCTTATCAGGTGGTTGTATATTCGAAGGCACGCCCAGGCATCCATGGCGGCATAATTTTTTTGGTGCTCGGTTAAGTAGCCGGCTTCCCAGTTGGAGAGCCGTTGGTTTTTAGATATCTTTTTGCCGAACAGGATAGCATAAATCCGTTGTAGTCCGTTGTCATCAATTCCGTATTCATCTACAAACGATTGCAGGTCGATGAAATTCTGCGGTTTTTTCTCCGAACGTTTGCGAATGGCGGCAAAATCATCGCGAAGCGAAAGGCCGATTTTTTTGATGTCGGGATTGCAGATAATTTCGTCCAACTCATCGGGATACCCAATTTTGTTGAGCCGGAAAAGATAACACACATCGATGGTTGAAAGCTGCATCAGCGCCACGTTGTGGACTTGTCCGCGTTTGAAAGCCGGTTTGGTTTCCGTATCGAATCCTATTTTTGAGTGCTCCATCAGGCTGGCAATGGCTTTCTCTATTTTGTTTTCGTGATCTACGACCACTATCTTTCCCGCGAAAATTTCCACCGGCAGTTGCGCAACTTCTTCTTTTGAAATAGTTAATCCCACAAATCCTCCTCGTTTAAATCGGTTTCCAATAAAGGATCGTTGTCCTCCTTGTTGTAAAATATAGAATGCAGCGGCCGCAATACATTAACGAGTTTTTGCCCCCAGTAGGTTTGAAAATTTTGGCGGCAAGCCAGCAGCGCGTCGTTCATTTGTTCGGTCATTCCATATTGATAAACGGAAACAAAATTGCGCACATCCTGGTAAATGTCGGCAATATTTTCCGATACGAACGCGGAAACAGGGCGGTCGCTGTATTTCATGTCCTCCACAAAAACGTCGAGATAGACGTCTTCTTCGCCCATTATCGATGAAACGGAAGCCGATACGCGCGCGTAATCTTCTTCTTTCACAAATGTTTCGGCCGCTTCGTCGTTCATTTCCACGGTTTCCGGCAAAAGCGACGCTTTAATGTACATCAACGGAAGAATTTTCAGCATCTTGCTTATCCATTCTTCGCGCGAAACAGCGTTTTCGCCTTCAAGAATGGCGCAAAACTCCACGCAAACCGTTACGAAATCGATAACCGGCGGCGAGTATACTTGATTGTTTATATTGTTGTCGGGCATGAGTTTGTTGAATAATTTAGAGCAACGTTTAAAACTGATAGGCTTACGCGATAGATTTCGTTTCCAACGAAACGATAGTCTCACTACGTTCGAGATAGCGT
>JAUNRY010000291.1 GCA_030539475.1 Bacteroidia bacterium
GGGAGAAGCCTCAAACAAAAGGGGATCATCCCGAAAACTTACGGAGTTGCGGGAATTCGCGCTGAAAGCGCTCTCCCCGGCACGCACAACCTCGCCACACCGTGCGAAAGTCCACTCCGTGGCAAAGGCAGCTGCGCCACACGGTGTGAAAGAACTCTCCATGGCACGGACACCCCTGTCACATTTCCTCACACCCGGCTCCGGCGCTTTCATTCAATCTCTTTCACGCCGTTGGAATGCACAAACAGCACGTTTCCTATATCGGCGAAACCGTGAAACATGGTGGTATTGTTGTCATTGAAGCTGTTCTCGTCAAACCCCATAAGCGTAAGCCCCACATCGCGCGAATGGTTGTTAATCATTTCTTTAATGGACATATCGGGGTCGCGCACCAGAATTTCAATGTTGTTGGCCGTAATGGGCATGCGTCCGCTCTCTATCAGTTCGTACATCCTGTTTCTCACGTCCGTTATTTCTTTTTCCTCGCAAATATTGAACAGTTTTATGTTCGCTTTTTTCCAGTCGGGATGCCCAAGGATGATGAATCCGAGTAAAATCATCAGGTTGGTGTTTTCGGTATCGAAGCTGCGAACCCAAATATGAATGCCGTTTTTGTAGAATATCTGTTTGCGGCTGGTGCCCAAAATACACACGTCGAAACCGCCCGAATTAACCATGCGGAAATTATCGATAATATCGTCGAGGTTTTGCGGGTCGCTTTTCAGAAATTCAAAAATCACCATGTTGTTTTCCATACCGGCAATGCCCGGAATTTGAATGGATTGGGCGATGGCCGAGGTGGTGGAAGGCGAAATCAGGGTATCGATATACACATGGTTCTCCGGCTCAAGGCTCTTCAGCAGCCGTTTCAACTCCGCCTGGGCTTGTTCGCTGGTTTTGCGCGAAAAATAGCCGTCAATAAGGTGCAGGTACGTGCCGAAACCGTATCTGTATGAAATCCAGTTGAGGAGGCTAAGCGCGGCAGAACGCTCAAAAGTATTTTTCGAAATGCAGATAGCGCTGGGGCGCCATTCGTCGCCGGTGGTCAGCGGAACGGAATCGGACGATTTGACGCGTTTCTTTTGCAGGTAAATCTGCAAACTGCGGTTGAGCTGGAACAGCGAGTTGGAAAACAGCGCGGCAATACCCTTGCGGTCTTTGTGGTATCGGTTCATATATACATACAGCATGGCAATGGAGACAGACGCTATCAGCGTATATACAACGCTTATCTGGAACATCACCCACACCGACGCCAGAAAACCGAGCAGCGAGATGTACCATTTCGATTTAAACGACGGCCGGTACGAAGGCGACGACCCAAAATGATGCAGAAAAGAAATCAGGCACAGCGAACCGTACGTTACCAGAAAAAACATGGAGATAATTTGCGCCACCATGTTCACACTGCCAAACGAAACAAACACCAGCGCGATAGCGCACGTAACAAGGGTGGCATTAACGGGTTCGTTGTCTTTCTTACGGGTTTTGCGCAACCAGCGGTTGGCCGATTGCATCGGGACGGATTTATCCTGCGCCAGCGCCTGCAACGTGCGCGGCCCCACCATCACCGCACTCAATGCCGAGGTAAACGTACAGGCCGCCAATGCCAACGGTATGATGATTTTTCCCCAAACAGCCACATCGGCCATAATCAGCTGTGAGCTCACCAAGTTCTCAGCCGATGCCGAATCGGCCAGTTTCCAGCAAATAAACAGGTACAAAATGAGTCCGGTGAAAGTGGCTGCCGTTGTGCCCAAGGGTATGGATTTAGCGGGATTTTTCAGGTCTCCCGACAATCCCACGCCTGCCGTCATCCCCGTAAAAGCCGGAAAAATAATGGAGAAAACAAGAAACATATTTCCCGTGTTCCTTAAAACGGAATTTTCGGCAAAATGATTTTGCGCGGCATCGGGAACCGGCGCGCCGAGAAAAAACATCAGAAGCCCCAAACACACCAGCAGGCCCACTATATACAACACTTTCAGCCCCATGTTGGCGCCTTTGGTAAGCACCAAAGCTGATAATATGAGCATGGCCGGTATGCTGATTGCCTGCCTATATAAAACATATCCGTAATTATTGGCCACGTAATTAAACACAAACTCAAACGCTTCGGTAAACGCCACAATGTAAAACGCCACGCTGATGGTCTGCGAAAGATAAAGCAGGATGCCGAGCGTGGCGCCGATATTCATCCCGAAAGAACGCGAGATAATAAAATATTCGCCTCCGCCTTCCACTCGCTTATTGGTTGCCAGTTCCGAAATGGCAAATGCCGTGGGAATGGTAACCAAATGCCCCACAAGAATAAGGATAAATACGCCAAACAGCCCCACAGCGCCAACGGCATAACCAAAACGCAGAAAAATAATGGCGCCCACCACGGTGGAAAGCGCGGTGAAATAAACGGCCGAAGTCCCAAATTTTCGTGCTTCACTCATATTGTAGTTCGTATTTTTTTCAGCTTTGCTAAGATGCGTAAAGGTAATTTTTTTGTTCAAAACAGGCAACAAAAGAGATAAAAAAACAAGACTTTTTCAAGTGCCGAATTATTTGTGTAATTTTGCGGATAAAAATAAGGGAACGTTTAA
>JAUNRY010000028.1 GCA_030539475.1 Bacteroidia bacterium
CGTCGTCCATTTGGGCGTGTTTGGTGCCGTCGGCTTCGAGGGCGTTGTAGGAAATATTGGTTTTCACGCGCCCCGGACAAACCATTACCACACGGATATTTTGGTCGTAATACTCGGCTTGCACGGTTTCAAAAAAGCCGTAGAGTGCGAATTTCGATGACGCGTAAACTGACCGCAACGGAAATCCGAATTTTCCGGAAATGCTTGTGGTTACGGCGATGGTTCCGCCGCCGTTTTCAATCATTTTCGGAAGCAGGCGTTTGGTGATTTTCACGGGTGCGAAGAAATTCACATCCATTATTTTTTTATCTACCGAAAAATCGGTATCGATTGTCTTGGAACGCTGGCTGATACCTGCATTGTGAAAAACTACATCAATTTTTCCAAAAATGGAAAGTGCCTTATCGGTTAGCAAATCCAGGTTTTCTATATCGGAAAGGTCGCAAGGCAAAATTTCGCATTCTGCTCCCAACTCAACGCATTTTTGCTGCACTTTCTTCAACTGCTCTTCCCGAGTTGCCGTCAAAATCAGCCTCGCACCTTCCGACGCGAACAGATACGAACACGCTTCGCCGATGCCCGACGAAGCGCCTGTAATCCAGATAACAGCTCCCCCACCCCCCAAAGGGGGGATTTCGGAAGCCCCACCAACCTCCCCGAAGGGGAGGCTTTCGGGTTGAAGAGATGTGGTGATTTTATCAGAATCCATAACCTTTTATAAATTTACATAAATTGCACAAACGAAAAAGTCCCCTTTCAGGGGATTTAGGGGACTGGGATTCAGGGAGCTAATACCTCTTCCCACAACTGCTCGCGATATCCGTCAATTTCATGCGGCACGCACTCATCGGCGTTGGTTACCTCCCGGGTGGTATAAATCATCTGTTCCAGGAAATAGGGCGCGCGCGAAGCGCCTTCGCCAATGTTTATCATTACGGTTTCTCCGTCTTTTATCAGATTCTTTTTCAGTGCATTAAAAAATCCTGCTACGCAGACGGTAGATGCCGGGCCGGGAACCATTTTTTGTTCGTAAGCGATTAGTTTTCCCAACGGAATGAGTTTCGATTCACGCATTCTGATGAAAGTGCCGCCGGTTTTCTTCACTAATTTTGCAATAATGGGGTAGGTGGCGGGATTTCCGGTTGCGAGAGTGGGCACGTCAGTAGTTGGATTTTTGATGATGGGATAGCTTTTTTCAAAATCTTCGGGAAATCCTTTGGCTTCGGCTTTTTCCCAAGCCTGCACCATGGGGTCGCAACCGTCGGATTGCACCATGATGAAGCGCGGATTTTTAAGGCTCGGATAGATGTGGTTGATTTCGCGAATTCCTTTATCGATGGCCAGCGGCCCGGTTCCGCCGCTAATGGCCTGAATGTACACGTCGGGCGCTTTGCCAAGCTGGCGCAGCCACTCGAATACCATGGTTTTTTTGGCTTCGATGCGGATGGGATCGATATTCCCGGTCGACATTTGAATGTGATGCCGCTTGGCGTATTCGGCGGCCACTTCTTTTGCCTTGGCATAATCGCCCATGACGCGAAAAACTTGTTGCCCGAACGAACTGATGGTGGCTTCCGATGTGCGGATAGCGTCTTCGGGCATAAAAACCGAACAGTTTACTCCGGCAATGGAGAGGTATTTGGCATAGGCCGTGGCGGAGTTTCCGGTGGAGGCGATGCAGTATTGTTTCAACCCGTTTTCTTTGAAAATACTGGCGGCAAGCGCCGCGGCAACGTCTTTGAAGGTTCCTGTGCCGCCGTTTAAATCGTTGCGATAGGCGTGCACTTCGATGGTTAAGCCGTATTCTTTTTTAGCAAATTCTTCCAGAAAACCCCACCGTTCGATGGGTGCGGTTCCTTCGTATCGGGTAATGATGTGTCTTTTGAGCACCAAAGGCAAATAAGGAAAATAGTGCCAAAAATTTTGCGGTTCTCCTTTTATAAAACGAGGCAATCGTTTGTGGGATGTATTGTACCACACTTCGGAATGTTTGTTGCCGCAATTGGGGCATTTCTGAAACTGATCGAACCAAGCCCTGAAATTGGGCGTTTCGAACGCGCATTCGGTACATTTCAGGTAATACTTTTTTTGCCTTTTTACTCGTAGTCTCATTGTTTTTGAAAATTAGTAGAGACGTAGCGCGCTACGTCTCTACAGGTGTTTATAACGCCATTTGTTTTACTTCGTCGCCTTTGTATTTTCCGGCTTCGAGGTTTACTTTTATTTTCTTGAATACTTCGATGGTTTCTTCCACTTCGCGCATGGTGTGCGAGGCGGTGGGGATGAGGCGGAGCATCAATACATCTTTAGGAACTACCGGATAAACCACGATGGAGCAAAACACGTTGTGGTTTTCGCGCAAATCAATCACGATATTTGTCCCTTCGGGAACCGATCCGCTGAAATAAACCGGTGTTACGGGCGATTGGGTGTTTCCGATGTTGAAGCCGTCGGCAACCAGTCCGTCTTGCAAGGCTTTGGCAACTTTCCAGAGATTTTCTTTGTGCTCCGGCTGATTTTGGAGAATATCCAACCGTTTCAACGCGCCAATCACCATGGGCATGGGCAGCGATTTGGCGAAAATTTGCGATCGCATGTTGTATTTGAGAGAATCTACGATGGCTTTTTCCGATGCCACAAATGCACCGATGCCTGCCATTGCCTTGGCAAACGTGCCGAAGTAAATGTCCACTTCGTCCATCAGCCCGAAATGTTCGCTCGCGCCGGCGCCTGTTTGGCCCATGGTGCCGAATCCGTGCGCGTCGTCAATCATCAGGCGGAAATTGTATTTTTCTTTCAAGGCTACAATTCCGGGGATGTTTCCCAAATCGCCCGACATTCCGAAAACTCCTTCGGTGATGACCAAAATTCCACCGTTGTTTTCATCGGCGTGTTTGGTGGCGAAGCGGAGCATTTTATCGGCGCGTTCCATGTCGTTGTGCGGGAAAACAAAACTTTTGCCTCCTTTTGCTTTGTGCAGAAAAATTCCGTCCATGATGCAGGCGTGCGATTCGGAATCGTAAACAATCACGTCGTTGCGCGAACACAGCGAATCGATGATGGAAACCATTCCCTGATAGCCGTAATTGAGCAGGTAGGCCGATTCTTTTTTCTCGAATTTTGCGAGGCGTTCTTCCAGCTCGCGGTGGTATTTTGTTTGTCCCGACATCATGCGGGCGCCCATCGGGTATGCCATTCCCCATTGTGCGGCGGCGTCGGCATCGGCTTTGCGCACTTCGGGATGGTTGGCGAGTCCCAGGTAATTATTTAAACTCCAGGTGATTACTTCGCGTCCGTGAAACATCATTCGCGGGCTTATTTCTCCTTCCAGTTCGGGGAACATAAAATATCCTTCCGCTTTTTTGCGATATTGCTCCAGCGGACCTTCAGCGCCTTTGAGGCGGTCAAAAATATCCAACATAAATATATAATTGTGTGATTAAAAATAGACGTTGAGAATCAAGAGCCAAGAACCAAGATCGATGGATCTTAGACGATTGGAATCGTTGATTACCGACTTTTTGATTTTTTCGTTACAAAAATAGCTATTTTGTTTTAATACAGGAAATTTGTTTTGCAATAAAAAAGTTGAGACGCGGGTAATCGCATCTCAACGGTGTACTATTAGGCGGGATGGCTGCCGGTTTCTATTCTTTCTGTTTTATCTCTTCGAATTCCACATCAACGGCGTCTGTTTTTTCAAAACTTTTTCGTTGATAGTCCAGGATCCGGTCTTCCTGCGTTTCCGGAGTTTTTTCTTGCTGCGGCCGCGATTGCCTGTACGGGTTGCCGTGCGTTTTGCGCCGTGTTCCGAAAAGAAACCGATTTAAAAAATTGAATGCCAGATAAATTATCGCTAATATTAATAGAAATTTAAACATCGTAAATACAAATTTGATTCAAAAAAAATTCTTTGTAAAGATAATAGGAATAATTAAATGTTTTTCAATGCTTTTGAAAAATTAACGATTGCTTTTCTTCTTTTCTCCTGTAAGGACGGAAATTGCGATATACGCCAACACTCCCCCAGCTATGCCGTTGATTTGCCAAACGGAAACAAAAGCAATCATCAGCGCAATGAGCAGAAACTGCTTCTCGTTTCCTTTCCGTTTCAGGTTTTTTATTTTGAGCGAAAACATGGGAATTTCAGAAACCATGAGCAGCGAGAGCCCGATAATAAGAACAAGGGTGATGTAAAGAAATCCTTCGGACTGAATTTGTGAAACTCCGTAAACGTAACTTATCCAAAACAGGGCGTTGGCCGGCGTAGGCAATCCGAGAAACGAGGTGGTTTGCCGCGTGTCGATATTGAATTTCGCGAGGCGGTAGGCTGAGAAAACGGGAATAAGAAACGCCGTATAGGGAATAAATTCTTTGAGCGGCAGAAGAAATGGGGGGAAAAGCATGAAGTTTTGCAACAGCACAAAAACGGCAGCCGCCGGCGCTACGCCGAAACTCACCACATCGGCCAGCGAATCCAACTCAACGCCTATTTTTGACGAGACACCCAGCGCGCGCGCAGCCAGCCCATCGAAAAAATCGAAAACGGCTGCCACAACCACCCAGATAAATACCGCCGCCAAGTTTCCCTGAAAAGCCATAACAATGGCTATGCAGCCCGAAAACAGGTTCATGAGCGTGATTATGTTGGGGATTTGTTTTTTCATTTTGCGGGTTGCGGGTTTACAAGCAAGCTTCTTCACTTCTATTTTCTATTTCCATCTTCTCCGGCAATCGCGCCAGCAATGTTTCGTTGGAGCGGACTTCATCGCCCATTTGCACCAGAATTTCGCTGTCTAACGGCAGAAAAATATCCATTCTCGATCCCAATTTTATAAAACCCAGCGGGTCGCCAATGTGGTAGCTCCCGCCTTCTTTCACGTAGGTAACAATTCTTCGCGCTACCGCGCCGGCAATTTGCCGGGTGAGCACCCGTGTTCCGTCGGGGGTTTCGATGAAGATGTTGCTTCGTTCGTTTTCGTGGCTCGATTTCGGCAAATAAGCCGCGTAGAAATTGCCTTTGCTGTGCGAGCAGTGAATTACTTTTCCGGTTACGGGCATCCAGTTGGAATGCGCGTTGAAAAACGACATGAAAATGGAAATCTGTATGCGCTCTTCCTTGAAAAAATCTTTTTCGAAAACCTTTTCAATCACCACTACTTTCCCGTCGGTTGGGGCGTTCACATATCCCAGCAAGTCTCCTTCGTAAACTCGTTTGGGCTTTTTGTAGAAATTCAGCACCAATACAAAAACAATCACCGAGGCAGCCAGCAGAAAAGCATCGAGAATGTTGTTTGGGAAAAAATAAGTCGTCGATCCGTTTAGCAGAATCAAAACGATTGCGGTAATCAGCACGGCTTTTCGTCCTTCTTTGTGAATGAGCATGGCAGTTGTTTTTATATCGAATCGGTTTCGAAATATTTCTGCTGAAAGGCGGAATCGATGGGATTTCCCGCTCCCGGCACAAGAGGTTCTCCATCGTAGCTTTCAATCTGTTTGCGGTATTTTTCCGGCACATAATCTTGCCAAACATCTTTGTTGAGGTAGGGAACGATGGCGGGTACCACGGCCTGAATACGGTCGTAGAAAAACGATTTTTCGCGGATGTCGGGTTTGATAATGGTTTTATCGGAATCGAGCATCAGCACAAGGTTTAGCAAGACGCTCAACACAACCATGGTTGTGCCCAGCGAAACCACGCTTCCCAAAATGCGGTTTACGAAGTTGAGGTGTATGGTTTCGAATATTTTTTGTATGAAAAACGCAATGATGGAGATTACGGCGGCTATTGAAAGAAAAGCCGCCGCGTAAGACAACACGTTGGTAACCTGCGGCGAGGGGTTGAACAGTTGTTCAATGTAGGGCTGAATTATTACCGCCAGCCTACCGGCAAAAATTGCTGCCAAGATAACTGTGGCCAGCCCCACAAGCATCATAACCAATCCTTTCCTGTATCCGTTTATGAACGCGATAAGCAGGAGAATGAGCGCCACAAGGTCGAACCAGTTCAACATATTCAGTCGATTTTAATTTTTTGAGCTTCAATTTTTTCGTTCAAAAACAACGATGCCAATTCTCCGAAATTTTCGGGCGAGTCGGTGGTGAAAAAATTAACCGTGCCGTTTTTTGAACATTTTTTTTCTATTTCGGGATGGCGGTGAAGATAATCTTTTAAACTTTCCGCCACATATTTTCCCTGCGATACAACCCGGATATTTTTCGGAAGGAACTGCTCTATTTTGCTGATTAATAAAGGGTAATGAGTGCATCCCAAAATGATGGCATCAATTTGTCCGTCTTTCTTCAGCAGGTTGTCGATATGTTTTTTCACAAAATAATCGGCTCCGGGTTTATCGAATTCGTTGTTTTCCACCAGCGGAACCCACATGGGGCAGGCTTCGGCGGCTACTTGGAGCTGCGGATGCAGTTTGGCAATCTCAATATCGTACGATTGCGACTTTATGGTTCCCGATGTGCCGAACACGCCCACATGGCCGGTTTTTGTGAGTGCACCCACCGATTCAACCGTAGGCCGGATAACGCCCAGCACTCTTTTCGCCGGGTTTGTCTGTGGCAAATCTATCTGCTGAATGCTTCGCAACGCTTTTGCCGATGCCGTATTGCACGCCAGAATAACCAGCCGGCAGTTCTGTTCGAAAAGCCATCTCACGGCTTCGCGCGTAAACTCGTAAACGAGCTCGAAAGAGCGGTTTCCGTAAGGGGCGCGGGCATTGTCGCCCAAATAGATGTAATCGTAGTTTGGTAACAACGATTTAATTTCGGACAAGACGGTAAGCCCGCCGTATCCTGAATCGAAAATGCCGATGGGCGATTTTTGTTTTTCAGTACCGTTAATCACATGCTAAGATTTTAAAACAGATAAACTTACGCGCTAACGGCTTCGCCGATAATGCTCCCTTCATTCGCGATAAAGCAGTGGAGGCAAATTACTCCACAAGCATTTCCCTTTACCGGAAAGAGTGCCGCGAAGCGAGGCAAAAGTTCATCCGCGAAGCGTTTATCGTGCTATACACATATCGCCGCCGGCCTATCGAATATAAATTGTTGCAACAATTTATATCATTTACATGATTCTCAGCTTGGCTCTTACCAACTGATTCGCGTCCACCGCTCCCGGAGTTACAAAAGCAATTCCCGGGCTGGCAAGGTCGTAAATTACCGTGAAATTCTGTTCCGTTCCTACCTGGCGGATGGCCTCCGAAATTTGCTTTTTGAGCGGTTCGAGAAGAATTTGCTCTTGTTGCTCAATATCTTTCTGCGCCAGTTGCATGAATTGCTGCATCCGGTTTTCAAGTTCGGTGAGTTCCTGCATTCTGCGCAATTTAATGTTTTCGGCCAGCGAACCCTGATAGGTGATGTAGTCGGAATACTTTTGGTTGTACTCGTTTTGCATCAGTTCGAGCTCGCTTTTGTAATTTTCGCTCAGGGTGAGTAATTTTTGCGTGGCCGCTTCTTTTGCCGGAAAAGCGTTTAACAGGTCGGTTGTATTCACATAAGCAACAGTTACCTGCGAAACTTGAGCAGAAACGGTGGCGCTTACTACTAACAATAAAACACTCAGGCTTATCAACTTTATTCTGTTCATGATAACTATATATTTAGATGATTTTACGTTGTTTTGTACAGACGGTGCGCGCACCGTTTCTACCGAAATTAACCGGAGTTGCAATTGTAATTCATTTCCTTGTGTGTTTTGGCCGCATCCACCGCAGGACGCAACAGACGCGGCCAAGTAAAGGAAATAAAATTACAATGTCAACTGGTTAAAAAATATTTATCGTCATACAGACGGTGCACGCACCGTCTCTACAAGGTTTTCTTCACTTCAATTTGTTCGTAGGCTTCAATAACGTCGCCCACTTTTATGTCGTTGAAGTTTTTTATGCTGATACCGCACTCGTATCCGGCAGCCACTTCGCGTACATCCTCCTTGAATCGTTTCAACGAATCCAATTCGCCGGTAAAGATAACAATTCCATCCCGAACAAGACGAATTTTATGGGTACGTTTTATTTTTCCGTCGCGAACCATCGATCCGGCAACGGTTCCCACTTTCGTGATTTTGAAGACGTCGAGCACTTCTACGTTGGCCGTAATTTCTTCTTTTATATCGGGCGAAAGCATGCCTTCCATGGCGGCTTTCACTTCTTCTATGGCGTCGTAGATGATGGAGTACAGGCGGATATCGATGCCTTGTTTCTCGGCTTCGCGCCTTGCGCCCAGCGAGGGGCGAACCTGAAACCCGATAATTACCCCGTCGGAGGCGGCGGCAAGCGTAACGTCCGATTCGGAAATCTGGCCTACGGCCTTGTGGATTACGTTTACCTGAATTTCTTCGGTTGACAGGCGGATGAGCGAGTCGGAAAGGGCTTCCACGGATCCGTCCACGTCGGCTTTCACAATAATGTTCAACTGCTGGAAGTTTCCGATGGCTATGCGGCGGCCGATATCGTCGAGGGTGAGCATTTTCTGCGTACGCAGCGATTGCTCGCGCTGCAACTGTTCGCGGCGGGCAGCCACGCTTCGCGCTTCCTGGTCGGTTTCCATCACGTTGAACGTGTCGCCGGCTTGCGGAGCGCCGTTCAGCCCGAGCACCAGGGCCGGTTCTGCGGGGCCTGCCGAGTCAATTTTATGATTCCGCTCGTTGAACATGGCTTTCACGCGGCCGTAATACGAGCCTGCCAGTAAAATGTCGCCTTGCTTGAGCGTCCCGTTTTCCACCAGAACGGTGGCCACGTAGCCGCGTCCTTTGTCGAGCGACGATTCCACGATGGTTCCCGATGCTTTCCGGTTCGGATTGGCTTTGAGTTCGAGCAAGTCTGCTTCCAGCAATACTTTTTCGAGCAACTCGTTGATGCCGACTCCTTTTTTCGCGGAGATGTCTTGCGATTGGAATTTTCCGCCCCAGTCTTCTACCAGGTAGTTCATGTCGGCCAGGCGCTCTTTTATTTTTTCGGGGTTAGCCCCGGGTTTGTCTATTTTGTTGATGGCGAAAACAATGGGTACGCCTGCCGCGCCGGCGTGGTTGATTGCTTCAATGGTTTGAGGCATCACGTTGTCGTCGGCGGCTACAATGATGATGGCCACGTCGGTAACCTGTGCTCCGCGTGCACGCATGGCGGTAAAGGCTTCGTGCCCGGGCGTATCGAGGAACGTGATTTTGCGGCCGTCGGGCAGTTTCACGTTGTACGCGCCGATGTGCTGGGTGATTCCTCCGGCTTCGCCTTCTATTACGTTGGTGTGCCGGATGCTGTCGAGCAGCGATGTTTTACCGTGGTCAACGTGTCCCATAACGGTAACGATGGGCGGGCGCGGCAGCAGATCTTTGGGAGCATCTTCTACTTCGGCAATGGCCTCGATAACGTCGGCGCTCACGAATTGGGTTTTAAACCCGAATTCATCGGCAACAATATTGATGGTTTCCGCGTCTAAGCGTTGGTTGATGGCAACCATCACGCCCAGGTTCATGCACGTGGCAATAACGCTGGTTACGGGCACGTTCATCATGTTTGCCAAATCGTTTGCCGTAACAAACTCCGTGAGTTGCAGTATTTTGCTTTCGCGCTCCTGCTGCATGATTTCTTCCTGCTGACGTTGTGAAGCGGCTTCACGCCTTTCGCGCCGATACCTGGCTCCGCCTTTTCCGCCGCGTTTTTCGGTTAAGCGGGCAAGGGTTTCTTTTATTTGTTTTTGAACATCTTCTTCGCTCACTTCGGCTTTCACCGGTTTGCGCAGCACTTTTCTGTCGCGGCGCACGTTTTCTCCCTGGGCGCCCGCTTTCTCGATGTTTACTTTGCCTTTGTCTATCCGTTTGCGTTTTTTTCTTTTGCTTTCTTCCGATTCTGCGGTTGTGCTTTTTTTCTTTTCATCTATCGATTCTTTTTTCAAGGTTTTTACCGCTTCCTCTTTCACCTTTTTGGCGTTTTGCTCTTTTTCGCGTTCCAATCGTTCTTTCCGGCGCTGCGCTCTCGATTTGCGCGGGGGGCGGGTTCTGTCGTTTATTGAACCCAGGTCTATGGAGCCTTTCACAACAATGTTGGGCTCTTTCAGTTCTTTGTGAATGCGGAATACTTCGGAAGATTTTTCGTCGGCCGAAACGGGTTTTTCTGTTTCCTCTTTTTCTTCAACGCTATCTTCTTCTTCCTCCTCCTCTTGTTCTATCGCTGTTTCTTCTGTTTCCGGCTCGGAGGGTTTGTTTTCCGTTTCCGTTGCGGGCTCTTCTTTTTCTTCGATTTCCGGTGTTTGGGCGGGGGTGGGCGGTGTTTCGGCTTGTGGAACCAAAATTTCTTCCGGTTGGGCTTCTTCCGGTTTAGTTTCCTCGGGTTGGGTTTCCTGCGGTGGCGCGGGCGTTTCTTCTGTTTCCGGTTCCGGCTTTTGCACTTCCTCCTCGGTTATTGCTTTCTCTTCCGCGGCAATTTCCTGAGGTTTTTCTTCGGTTTCTTTTTTCGGTTTTTTCTGTTCATCCAAATCAATGCTTCCCACCACGTTGAATTTTGGTATCAACTCATCGGGAAGTTCTGTTTTGATGGCCTCTTTTTCCGCTTTTTTCTTTGGTTTCTCTTCTACCTCGTATCCTTCTATGGCAATGGTTTCCCTCTTATCGTCTTTCCGATGCATTCTTTCGAGGTTATCCAGCGCTTCTTTTTTTATTTTTTTGTCTTTGCTGAATTCGGCAACTAACAAGTTGTACTGTTCTTCCTCAATTTTTGTCATCGGATTTGCTTCAACAGTAATACCTTTTTTGTGCAAAAATTCAACCAGCGTGTTGATTCCTACATTTAAATTTCTTGCTACTTTACTTAATCTTTCGGCCATATAGTTGAGTTTGTCCTTTCTTATTTTTTTGGTTTTGTGAACAGTTTTACGTGTTTTTTAGTTTTCCTGATCTTCGTCGATGTTGTTTTCGTCTTCAAACTCGTAGCGAAGTATTTCGAGCACTTCATCCACGGTGCTTTCTTCCAGATCGGCTTCTTTGATGAGTTTTTCGCGCGGCATGGCCAGCACGTTTTTGGCGGTTGAGCAACCGATGCGTTTGAGTGAGTCTATTACCCATTCGTCAATCTCGTCGCGAAATTCTTCCAGGTAGATGTCTTCTTCGTCAAAATCGTCTATTTCGCGGAACACTTCAATGTTGTACCCGGTGAGCATGGAGGCCAGTTTTATGTTGGCTCCGCCTTTTCCGATGGCCAGCGACACTTCTTCGGGATAGAGGAAGACTTCGGCGCGGCGCTCTTCGTCTTTCACGGAGATGGAGTTGACTCTTGCCGGGCTTAGTGCGCGTTGGATGAACAGGTTGGTGTTGTTGGTGTAGTTTATTACGTCGATATTCTCGTTGCGCAGTTCGCGTACGATTCCGTGAATGCGGAACCCTTTCATGCCGACGCAGGCGCCCACGGGATCGATGCGGTCGTCGTAAGCTTCCACGGCCACTTTGGCGCGTTCGCCCGGGATGCGGGCGATGCCTTTGATGGTGATGAGCCCGTCGTTAATTTCGGGGATTTCCATCTCGAAGAGCCTTTCGAGGAAAATGGGCGATGTGCGCGAAAGAATAATCTTTGGGTTGTTGTTTTTGTTTTCCACCCGTGCCACAATGGCGCGCACGTGCTCTCCTTTGCGGAAAAAATCGCTGGGGATTTGCTCGGTTTTGGGCAGGATAAGCTCGTTGTGCTCGTCGTCGAGGAGCAGCAGCTCTTTTTTCCATACCTGATACACTTCGCCCGAAACCACTTCTCCTACTTTCTCTTTGTATTTGTTGTAGAGGTTGTCTTTTTCGAGTTCCAGAATTTTCGATGCCAGTGTTTGGCGCAGGTTGAGGATGGTGCGGCGGCCAAAGTCTTCGAGATGCAGCTCGTCGGTAATTTCCTCGCCCACTTCAAAATCTTCGTCAATTTTGTGAGCTTCGCTCAGGCTTATTTCCGTGTTGGGGTCTTGCAGCTCATTGTCTTCCACAATGGTGCGGTTGCGCCAGATTTCGAGGTCGCCTTTGTCGGGGTTGATGATGATGTCGTAATTTTCATCGGTGCCTATTGTTTTGGCAATCACGCTTCTGAAGGATTCTTCGAGCACACTTATCATGGTGGCTTTGTCGATATTCTTCAGCTCGTTAAATTCTGAAAATGTATCTATCAGGCTTATTGTTTCTTTTTTCTTGCCCATATAACTTAATAATTTACGATTTTCGATGTACGAATTACGATTTTCTTTTCGACAATCCGTTATTTCCTTTTAAAATTTCAGTTGATATTTCGTGTATTTTACTTCGTCGTAATTGAACGTTTGTTCTTCTTTCACTTCTGTTTTACGTTTCGCGCCTTCGGTTTTAACCATTTTCGAAATTTCGATGGTGAAGCCGTTTTCGTTGGATGATGTGAGTGTCCCTTTCAGCTTTTCGCCTTTCTTGGTGAGCGTTTCCACCTCTTTGCCTTCGTATTTTTTGTATTGGCGCGGAGTTTTGAGGGGAGATGTCAGCCCGGCGGAAGTAACCGTGAGTTCGAAATCTTCGGCGTCGCGGTCGAGTTTCGATTCCAGGTTGCGGCTCAGCGTTGCGCAATCGTCTATATTAACGCCGTTGTCGTTGTCAATTTCAACGGTTATCGCGTTGCCGGCAGCCACCAAAACGTCAACCAGGTAATACCCCGGAGAGTCTTTTAAAAACTCCTCTGCAAGCGCTTTTATTTCGTTTTTATCCATTGTTCGCGTGGTGTAAATAAACAAAAAAGGAGCATGCCTGTTGCTCCCCTCGTCATTTACCGGTGCAAAGATATTATTTTTTAACCGATTGACAAAATGTTTGAGAATTTTTCTGAAAATTAATGCACTAATAATGCGCTTCGCGCGATAGGGCCTGCGGCTGATAGCGGCGGATGCCGGATAATGCGCTTCGCGCGATAGGATCACTTCGTGATTGATAGTGGCTGACGCCGGATAATGCGCTTCGCGCGATAGAACCACCTTGTGGTTGATAGTGGCTGACGCCGATAGCGTATTGACACGCTGCTCGGTTACTGCCTATCGCCGAAGGCATTATCACGGAGTGTTTATTGCACCGAAAGTGCTACAACACCACTTCCGGCACCACTTTCCCGTCGAATAAATTGATGATGCGGTCGGCGTAACCCGCGTCGTGGCGGCTGTGCGTAACCATCACAATGGTGGTTCCTTCCCGATTGAGTTCGGTGAGCAGGCTCATCACTTCCGCACCGTTTTTACTGTCGAGGTTTCCCGTGGGCTCGTCGGCAAGAATGAGTTTGGGGTTGGCCACCACGGCGCGGGCAATGGCTACACGCTGCTGCTGTCCGCCCGATAACTGTTGCGGAAAATGTTTCTCGCGGTGCGAAATGGCCATCCGGTTCATTGCTTCTTTCACCCGCTGTTTGCGCTCGGCAGGAGGAATTCTCATATACAAGAGCGGCAGCTCAATGTTTTCATACACGTTGAGCTCCTCAATGAGGTTGAAACTTTGGAACACGAAGCCGATAATGCCTTTGCGCAGGTCGGTACGCTCGTTTTCGGTGAATTTGGTTACATCGGTTCCGTTGAGGAAATATTTTCCCGATGTGGGGTTGTCCAGCAAGCCCAAGATGTTGAGCAGCGTGGTTTTTCCGCAACCCGACGGGCCCATTATGGCTACAAATTCGCCTTCGTTAATTTCGATGTTTACTTCGGTCAATGCCCAAGTTTCTACTTCTTCCGTGCGGAAGATTTTTTGTAAGTTTTCTGTTCTGATCATTTTTTTGTTATTTAAGAAATTAGAAATTATTTTTTTTGTTACACTGAGTTTTTGTTCCCGTTCCCGTCTGACCGATTGCCGGTCTGACGGATAGTTGTATGTTAGAGCCAAGAACCAAGAGCCAAGATGGATAGACAATAGACTATTAGACTATTAGACTATAGACAGTTGGACTTTAAACTCTAAACGTTGAACTTTAACGTTGAACGTGAGTTGCATAGCAGCGGCACCGTTTTCGGGATACGAATGCTTTTAGCTTCGTTTTTTTGACGAAGGCGGAGCCATCGTCTCCCGATTGTGGCGCAGAGTTTCTGTTTCGTTCCCGTTTGACCGATTGGCGGGCTGATGTTAGAGCCAAGAGCCAAGACGGATAGACAATAGACTATTAGACAATAGACTGTTGGACTGTTGGACTTTTAGACTCTGAAC
>JAUNRY010000029.1:0-351 GCA_030539475.1 Bacteroidia bacterium
TGGATTTCCAACAATGATTTCCACTGTGGCGTTGAAGTTGTCCATTATTCAAATTCGTTCAGATTTTTCATCGCTTGCACAAGCGAATCGTGGATATAGGTCATATCAGGGTCGCTGTTGGCGGACCATTCCGTATTTTCTTCGTTATTGGTTTCTTCGGAAGATTCCCAATCCGATTCGTCAAGTTCCCCAATTTCAAACAACCACCATAGATTTCCTTGAGGGTCAATGAAGCGAGCCAATTTGCCACCATAAAAATCGGTCGGTTTTGTAGCGATTGTCGCACCAAGTCTCTCGGCAGTTTCAAGTTTCTTGTCAATGTTGTTCACATAGACCTGCAATAGGGAAGGT
>JAUNRY010000029.1:361-4658 GCA_030539475.1 Bacteroidia bacterium
TTCGGTCAAAGATTATCATTGAAGTATCTCCGATTGTTACGCTACTGTTGAATACTTTTCCGTCCGTTTCACTAATTGCCAAAGCATTTTTATCTTCTTTGGCGTCAAAGACTTTTTCAAGAAATTCTATCAAATTCCGTGTGTCATTTGTTGCAATAAGGGCATTTACTATGTGACTGCCTTTTGGAACGTTTATTTTTTCTGCCATTTTGTTTTTTGATTGATTTTATTGTTTTTGAGCGAGGTTCATTTTAATTGTGCACAACGTCTCATTTACGCAATATTTTTATAACCTTCGTAAATACAAAATTTATAACATTCGCCAATCACTTTTTTTAAGCATTATCGAAATAAGATATAAATATCACATTATCAAAGCAGTATTGGCTTTTTTCAGTTTTCGCCTGTTTCGCATTTACGAAGGTACACCGCAAATTCAACCGAGGGCATCTCTTCAAGCGACGCCCTCGGTATAAATCATCAATCTTCCATAAAATTCGGATACATATAATCCGTTGCCGGAACAAAGGTTTCTTTGATGGTTTGCGGAGAAACCCAGCGAAGCAGGTTGAAAAGAGAGCCTGCTTTGTCGTTTGTTCCCGATGCGCGTCCGCCGCCAAAAGGCTGCTGGTCAACAACGGCGCCGGTGGGCTTGTCGTTGATGTAGAAATTACCGGCGGTGTGGGTGAGGCGCGCGGTCATTTTCTCGATATTGGCTCTTTCGGCAGAGAAAATGGCTCCCGTGAGGGCATAATCGGTGGTTGTATCGAGAATATCGAGTGTTTCGTCCAGTTTTTTCGGGTCGTACACATAAACGGTGAGGATGGGGCCGAAAAGTTCTTCTTTCATGGTGATGTAATCGGATTTCTTGGCCAGGATAACCGTTGGTTCTATGAAATAACCTTTCGATTTGTCGCAATTGCCGCCCATAATCACTTCGGCATCGGCCGATTTTTTTGCCTCGGTAATTGCTTTCGATAATTTATTGTACGACTCTTCGTCGATAACCGCGTTCACAAAATTGGTGAAATCTTCGGGTACGCCCATTTTGATGGATTTCAAATCGTCTTCCATGAATTTCTTCACATCGTCCCACAAATTTTTGGGAATGTATGCGCGTGAAGCGGCGGAACATTTTTGTCCCTGATACTCAAACGCTCCGCGTGTGAGAGCGGTGGCCACTTGTTTGGCATCGGCGGTGGAGTCGGCAAAAACATAGTCTTTTCCGCCGGTTTCGCCCACGATGCGCGGATACGATTTGTATTTATCCATGTTTGCGGCAATGGTTTTCCACATTCCGTTGAACACGCCGGTTGAGCCTGTAAAATGCAGGCCGGCAAACTCGCGGTGATTGAAAATTACATCGGCAGCCTCTTTTCCGCCCGCGTAAACCAGGTTGATAACGCCATCGGGCAATCCGGCTTCTTTCAGCACTTTCATAATCAGGTGAGCCGAGTAAACCGCTGTTTTGGAGGGTTTCCAAACCACGGTATTTCCCATCAGCGCGGGCGCTCCGCCCAGGTTGGCGGCGATGGACGTGAAATTGAACGGCGTGAGCGCGAAAACAAAACCTTCCAGCGGACGCCAAACCGTGCGGTTCCATATTCCGGGAGCGGAATTGGGTTGCATGGCGTACAGCTCGTACATGTTGCGCACGTTGAACCGGTAAAAATCGATTAATTCGCTAACCGCATCAATCTCCGACTGATAAGCGTTTTTCGATTGCCCAATCATGGTTACGGCATTAAAATCGTAGCGGTACGGCCCGGCAATAAGCTCGGCAGCTTTCAGGAAAATGGCGGCGCGGCTTTCCCAGTGCATGGCTTCCCAGGCGGGTTTGGCTTTGAGTGCCGCATCAATAGCCATTTGCACGTGTGTTTTATCGCCCTGATGGTAATGGCCAAGCAAGTGTCCGTGATTGTGCGGCGGGCGGATATCGGATAAGTTCTCTGTGCGGATTTCTTTTCCGTTGATAATCATCGGAATATCCAGTCCGCCTTTGCTTAGTTCGGCAAGTTTAAGTTTCAAAGCCGCGCGTTCAGGTGATCCCGGAGCATAGCTCTTCACGGGTTCATTTTTTACTTCGGGTAATTTGTAGATTCCTTTTGGCATAAAATGTAATGTTTTGTGTGTGGTTTAATTAATTAAATGTTGGCTATTGGCTTTTAGCAATTGGCGTGGCGTTGAATTTGTAAAGTAAAGGCAAACGGCTAAATGCTGATAGCTTATTTTTAACTGTTACAAATTTACAAAAAAAAGCCGAAAAAGGGTGATTTGACGATAATATATCGAAGAAAATTTATTTTTAACACTTTCTCATGCAACGTTTTTGCGTTTTTTTCATCTATTATATGTAACATTGTAACTTCGTTTTATGAATCAGATGAAAAAATACGGAATCTTTCTACTGCTTTTTTTGTTTACAACTACTTCCGCCCTGTTCTTCTCTTGTTCCAAGGAAGATTCATTTGGAGAGGAAGATTCGCTCGAACTGCAATCGCCCTATGGCAGTTGGGCGTTGGAGAAATATATTTCGGCCGGAGATAGTAAGTCTCAATGGTCAGCTGTTTCCCGCCTCAGTAATTTTCATTTAACATTGAATCAAAACAACACTTTCACCGGTAGTACATCAAACAACAGGATAAGCGGAAGTTTTATCTATGACATCAATCAACGGGATGATAAGCTGTCGTTTTCAGAAACCATATCCATGGTAACAAATAACAAAGAGAATAGCGACGGCGATTTATATTTAAAATACCTTAAGACGGTGAAATCTTTCCGGAAATTCTACGACAGCAAAAAAGAAACCCGGTATTTGCATCTTTATCTGACGGATAAAAAGGATAGTTACCTGGAATATAAAGAAGTGGAGCCAATACCCTTAAATAAGCGATAATTTTACAAAATATCTTCTTCGATTTTGTATTTTTGAACAAAAAAATATTTATTTTTGCACCTAATCTACATACTTTATAAAAGACTTATGCTATTGACACAGGACGCTTTGGATTTCAACAATTCTGAAATCGCTTTTCGCAATAAATCGAATGCCGAATTACGGCAAGTTCATACGTTATTTAAGGTCATGAACAATGCTGCCTTGGTGAAAACGGGCAAGCATTTGGTGAATCTGGCCTTTGCCGTTCGTTTTCCTGTGGAAGGAATTATACGGAATACTATTTACAAGCATTTTGTTGGAGGAACTTCTATTGAGGATTGCGCCAAAACCATCGAACGGCTTGCCGAACGGCACGTGGGCACTATTCTTGATTTTGCGGTGGAAGGCGAAGAACGCGACGAACTTTTCGATGCCACTCACGCCGAGGTTATTCGCACCGTTGAGTTTGCCCGCAACAACAAAAATGTGCCTTTCAGCGCGTTTAAAATTACCGGTGTAGGGCGGTTTGATTTGCTTGCCAAAGTGAGCGAAGGAGCGGTGTTGTCCGACGACGAAGAGGCCGAATATCAGCGTGTTTATAACCGCGTGGAATCTATTTTTAAGCGCGGATACGACTTAAATGTTCCCGTGCTTATAGATGCGGAGCATTCTTGGATTCAACCCGTTTTGGATGAGCTGGTTATGGAGATGATGGCAAAGTACAACAAAGACAAAGCCATTGTGCAAAACACGTATCAGATGTATCGCCACGATGCCATAGAACGATTGAAGCAGCATCACAGGGAAGCCTTGGCAGGCGGGTTTAAATTCGGCCTGAAAATCGTACGCGGAGCGTATATGGAAATTGAGCGGGCACGCGCTGCCGAAATGGATTATCCATCGCCCATACAACCCGATAAACCGGCTACTGATAACGATTTTGATGAAATAATCCGTTATTTTGTCGATAATATCGAAACCATCAATTTTATGGTAGCCACGCACAACGAAGATAGTTCGCGGCTGCTGGCGCACTTAATCGATGAGCGGGGTTTGCCGCACAACCATCCGCACATTTACTTCTCGCAACTTTACGGCATGAGCAACCACATCACCTTTAACCTGGCCGAAAAAGGCTACAACGTGGTAAAATACGTGCCTTACGGCGAAGTGAAAACCATGATGCCGTATCTTTTCCGCCGTGCCGAAGAAAATACATCGGTGAAAGGGCAGTCGAGCCGGGAATTGAGGCTGATTGAGAAGGAGATAAAGAGACGGAAAGCGACTAAGGGCCTGGCGAAGAGTGAGACGATGACTTTGGCCTCGTATTAAAAGACAAGTGAGGCTGTCTCAAAAATCCATTATTGGAAAATATTCTTGCAATTTGTAATCTAGGGGGTGTTTAATACTATTTTC
>JAUNRY010000029.1:4668-13022 GCA_030539475.1 Bacteroidia bacterium
CGGTGACTTTGGCTTCGTATTAAACAACAAAAAAACAGCGATTTTATCGCTGTTTTTTGTTCTAGTTTTTTGCAAACTTATTCGTAATGACCTCTAAGCGAATAAACGTATAACTTGTCATCTTGAACAAGGTAAACGAAACGGTGTTCTTTCGTAATTCTTCTTGACCATTTTGGAGCAAGATTGTATTTTAAGGCTTCGGGCTTGCCGATTCCTTTGTAAGGGTTCTCTATAATTGCTCTTGTTAATTCTGATATTTTTTTCAGAATAGCTTTATTTCCCGTTTTTACCCAATAATCAAGGTCTTCTTCAGCTCGTGGAAGGAATGTTATTTCCATAAACTGTCGAGTTCTTCAAGTGTTACGGGTCTGCCTTTTCCATTTTTCAAGTCTTCATCTCCTTGCTGTATTTTTTCTACGAATTCAAGGTCATAAGGACTTTGTTGGCTGGTGATTTCAAACTTTATCTTCAATGCTTTCATAAAAGCTTTTAGCGCTTCAATTTGAGAAGCATCGTTGGTATGTGCTTTTATATTAATTGATTCCATTTTTGATGCTTTTTACATTACAACAACGATAATGGTTTTATTGTTTAACTCAAACTTACAACTCCAGCAACTCTTTTTCGCCGCTGCTTTTTCCGAAAAGCATATCGGTGGGGTTTTCGAGCAATTGTTTAACGCGTACCAGAAAGCCTACCGATTCGCGGCCGTCAATCACGCGATGGTCGTAAGACAATGCCACGTACATCATCGGGCGAACGACAATCTCTCCATCAATAACCACGGCACGGTCTAAAATATTGTGCATTCCCAAAATCGCCGATTGCGGCGGATTGATAATCGGCGTGGACATCATTGAGCCGAAAACCCCGCCGTTGGTTACCGTAAATGTTCCGCCCGTCATTTCGGGGATGGATAATTTGCCCTTGCGGGCTTTGTCGGCTACTTCGGCGAGCGCTTTTTCAATTTCTGCCAGCCCCAGGCTTTCTACATTTCTAATCACGGGAACCATTAATCCTTTGGGTGTGCTCACTGCTACCGAAATATCGGCGTAGTCGTATGTAGTTGTGTTTTCGCCTTCCATCATGGAGTTCACGTTGGGGAATTCCTGCAACGCTGTGGCGCAGGCTTTCAGGAAAAACGACATCATTCCCAGTTTAATGCCGTGTTTTTCCACGAATTTCTCCTGGTGTTTTTTTCGTAAATCCATAATCGGTTTCATGTTCACTTCGTTGAAAGTGGTGAGCATGGCTGTTTCGTTTTTCACGGAAACCAGCCGTTCGCTCAGTTTCCGTCGTAGCGAACTCATCCGGTCGGTTTTGGATTCGCGGCTTATCGGTTTTTTCAATCCGCCTGCGGCGCTTACACCGCTTGCTGCCAGCACGGCTTCCACATCGGAACGTTTCAGGCGGCGCAAACCGTTCAATACATCTTCCAGCGATAAATCGTTTTCATCCATTACCCGTTTTGCCAGCGGCGTAACTTTTACGTTGTCTAATTCGTCGGGCTGAGATTCGGTTTCTTCTTTAGGAGCCTCTTTTTCATCCGGTTCGGGTTTAGTTTCCTCCTTTTCTTGGGCAACGGGAGCGGGAGCCTGCTTCTCCTCTTTCGGCTCGTCTGATGCTTCGGGCTGCACCGACGTGTCGATGGTGCAAGCCACTGAGCCTACTTCCAGGGTGTCGCCTTCCTTCGCGTTTAGCGATATTTTTCCGGCTTCATCGGCAACCAAGGTCAGCGTGGCTTTTTCCGATTCCAACTCGGCTATTTCCATGTTTTTCTTAACCACATCGCCATCGGCCACAAGCCACTTGTAAAGTTCAACTTGTTTTATGGATTCTCCCGGGCTGGGTACTTTTATTTCTATTATTGACATACGTTCTGTAATTTACGATTTACGATTTACAATTTTTCGATTCTCTTGTCTCTTGTCTCTTGTCTAATATCTGATATCTGATACCTGACTATTCCATCGCTTCTTTAATGATCTCGGCTTGATTTATCTTGTGCAGCGCCGTTAATCCTTCGGCGGTAACGCCGCTTGAGGGACGGGCAATTATCCGTAGTTCACAATCTCCTATTTGGTGCTTCATGAACAGCCCGGCGCCCATGTTGAGCGGTTCTTCCTGCACCCAAACGAGATCGACGTTTGGGTTGTATTGTTTCAGCAGCTCGCGCAGTTGTTTCTCCGGAAACGGATAGAGTTGCTCGATGCGAATGATTGAAATGTGGCGGGCGTTCATTTCCTTGCGTGCAGCTGCCAGTTCGTAATAGAGTTTGCCGGAGCAAAGCAGCAGTTTGGTTACTTCCGGCAAAGAATTTACTTCTTTATCGGGAATGATTTCCTGAAAATGGCCTTCGGTAAAATCGGCGATGCCGGATGTGCATTCGGGATGCCGCAACAAACTTTTGGGCGTGAACGATATTAACGGAACGCGGATTTGCCGGTGCAACTGCCGGCGAATGGCGTGGAAATGATTGGCCGGGGTTGTGGCGTTGATTACCTGCATGTTGTAGTTGGCGCACAAATTCAGAAAGCGTTCTATTCTACCGCTCGAATGCTCGGCGCCTTGTCCTTCGTAACCGTGCGGCAGGTACATCACCAATCCCGATTTAATGCCCCACTTCTCTTGCGCCGACGATATGTACTGATCTACAATTACCTGTCCCACATTGAAAAAATCTCCGAATTGAGCTTCCCAAATGGTCAACGCGAAAGGATTGGCAACGGAATAGCCATACTCGAATCCAAGTATGCCGTATTCGTTCAGCGGCGAATTGTAAACACGTACCATGGCGTGTTCGCCGCCCAGATTTTTCAGCGGAAAATACTTTTCTTCGCCGTCTTCGGTGATGATTTCGGCATGACGGTGCGAAAATGTGCCGCGCTCGGAGTCTTGCCCGCTCAACCTGACGGGAAACATTTCTTTGGCCAGCGATGTGTATGCCATCAACTCACCCATTGCCCAATCGTAGGAGTCATTATCAATCATGCCCGCCCTTTGCGCGAACAAGCGGATTGTTTTGTTGTAAAAGTTCTTTTCTTTGGGCAAGGTGGTGATTCTTCGCGCCAAATCCAGAAACGTTTCTTTCGATATTTTCGTGTCGGCAACGGTTTCAAAATCTTCCGGTTTGGGAAGGCGGATGTTTTTATATTTCTCCTCAAAGAAATGCGGAATGCTCAAGCAGGTGCTTTCGTTGGCTATTTCGTAAGCTTTGTCAAGCACGGACTGAAAAGCGGCCACCCGGCTTTCGTATTCGGCTTTTGTAATTGCTTCCTGATTTATCAGTTTTTCGGCATAAATTTCGCGCGGATTTTTGTGTTTGGCAATTATATCGTAGAGCTTGGGTTGGGTGAAGCGCGGTTCGTCGCCTTCGTTGTGGCCGTATTTGCGGTACGAAAGCAGGTCGATAAACACATCGATATTGAACTTCTGACGGAATTCCAGCGCCAGTTTCGCCACGAAAACCATAGCCTCCACATCGTCGCCGTTCACGTGAAAAACGGGCGATTGAGTTACTTTGGCAATGTCGGTACAATAGGTGCTGGAGCGCCCTTGCAAGTAGTTGGTGGTAAACCCAACCTGATTGTTTATTACTATGTGAATGGTTCCTCCGGTTTTGTAACCGTCTAATTTGGAGAATTGTATGGTTTCGTACACCACGCCTTGACCGGCAATGGCGGCATCGCCGTGTATGAGTATGGGCAACACTTGGTTGTATTGGAAATCGTGTTCGTGCTCCAGCTTGGCTTTTGCAATTCCTTCTACCACGGGCGCCACGGCTTCGAGGTGCGACGGGTTGGGCGCTAAACTAACCGCAATGGTGCGCCCCCGATAATTGATGGTGTTGTTGTATCCGAGATGATATTTTACGTCGCCTTTTATTTTTTCGTCGTAGCTTTCGGCTGTGAATCCGCGAAAAACCTGTTCGTATGGCTTTCTCATGATGTTGGTCAGCACATTGAGCCTACCGCGGTGCGCCATTCCTATCACTATGTCGTTCACATCGTATTGGCCGCCGTGGGAAACAATAGCGTCGAGAGCGGGAATTATGGCTTCCGAGCCTTCGAGCGAAAATCGTTTTTGTCCTACGTACTTTCGGTGCATGTAATCTTCCAATCCCGATGCTTCTATCAGTTTATCGAGGATGTACAGTTTGTCGTCTTTGGAAAGCGATTCCTGATTTCGTGCGCTTTCCATTTTTTTCTGCAGCCACTGCACAATTTCGGGTTTGGTCATATAACGATATTCCACGCCGATGGATTTGCAGTAGGTTTCATCGAGATGCGCCACAATTTCCCGCAAGGTGGCCCGGCCAATGCCAATTTCTTTTCCGGCTTCGAACTGCGTATCCAAATCGTTTTCGGACAGGTTGAAGGTTTCGAGTTCCAGCGAGGGGGAATATTTGCGCCGCGAACGCACGGGGTTGGTTTTGGTAAACAAATGCCCCCGGCGCCGGTAGCCGGTGATGAGGTTCATGACGGCTATTTCCTTGGCCGACACTCCTGCGCCGGTGTCTTGCGGTTTTGCAGGATAATGCTTAGCGGCTAAATCGAAGCCCTGAAAGAAAAAACGAAAGCTTTCCTCCACGCTTTCAGGGTTTTCTTTGTATTGTAAATATAGAGCTTCTAAGGCTTCTATATCCATATTTCCTAACTCGTTACGGGTACTCATCGGGTTGTTTTCGTCTTTATGGTTATTTAAAACGTAAAGATGGGAATTTTGTTTAGGTTTTCCAATTTTTTTGGGTAGAAAATAGATATTTATAAGCAGAGGCAGTGCGGATATAAAATAGAGACGGTGCGCGCACCGTCTCTACACCGGACATCCGGCATCTGTCATCCGGCATTTATTTCATTTCCCAGATATTGGAGGAGCTCATCAGAAAATCGGTAAACGATTTCTTGTCGGCTTTCTTTTGCACGTTTTCAATCTGATTTTTGAGTTCGGTTTCATAAGAGGGAGAATCCACCGAGCGGATAACGCCCAACGCTACCGGAAGATCGTTGTCATACCCCATCAGGCTGAGCTTAATATGCAGCGCGTTGTCCATTGAGGCAGCGTCGTGAACCAGAATATCGTCCAGGGTGTATCCGTCTTCGCCAATGGTAACGGCTTTCAGGTTCCAGCCGTCTAACACGATACCGCGGTTATTTTCCAGCCCGAAAATCATTTTCTCGCCGTGTTTCAGCATAACCGTTTTTTCGGCTTTCCAGGCGCGGTCGGCAATTTTGTTGTGGATGCCGTCGTTGAAAATAATGCAGTTCTGCAACACTTCCACCACCGATGTGCCTTTGTGCCTGGCGGCGGCAACCATTATCTCGGTGGTATTTTTCATGTCCACGTCGATAGCTCTGGCGAAGAAAGTCCCGCGTGCGCCAAAACAAAGTTCCGATGGGCGGAAAGGGTCTTCTACCGTGCCGTAGGGCGATGATTTGGATACAAATCCGCGATCGGAAGTGGGGGAGTATTGCCCTTTGGTGAGGCCGTAAATTTTGTTGTTGAACAAAATGATGTTGATATCCACGTTCCGGCGTACGGTGTGAATGAAGTGGTTTCCGCCAATGGCCAGCGAATCGCCGTCGCCGGTGGCTACCCATACATTCAGGTTGGGGTTGGCTGTTTTAACGCCTGTGGCAATGGCGGCGGCGCGGCCGTGAATTCCGTGAAAGCCGTAGGTGTTCATGTAGTACGGCATGCGCGATGAGCAGCCGATTCCTGAAACCACTGCCGTTTCGTGCGGATGAATATTCAGCTCCGCCATGGCTTTGTGCACGCAGCTTAAAATGGCAAAGTCGCCGCAGCCGGGGCACCAGCGTACGTTTACATCGCTCTTGAAATCTTTTTGTGTATATTTTATTTGTGTTGCGTCTATTGTTGCTGTTTCCATCGTTATTCTCCTTCCATAATTTTAATAAATTCATTCACCAACTCGCTCACGCTGAATGGCTGTCCTTCCACACGATTGAATTTGTGAACATTAATATCGTTGAATTGGCTGCGCAAATACGAGGCGAAGTGGCCTGTGTTTTGTTCGGCAACGATAATGGTTTTGTATTTCTTCAAAATATCGTACGTGTTGCGCGGCAACGGATTGATGAACCTGAAGTGCGCCAGCGCCACTTTTTTGTCTTTGTCTTGCATGCGCATCATCACTTCGAGCAAGTGCCCGTAAGTTCCGCCCCATCCCACAATGAGCGTATCGGCGTTTGTGTTGCCGATAACTTCTTGTTCGGGAATAAAATCGGCTATTTTTTGCACTTTGGCTTTGCGGGTGTTTACCATCAGTTGATGGTTGTCGGGGTTTGACGATATTACGCCGGTGAAATAATCTTTTTCCAATCCGCCTATCTGGTGCATGAATCCGGGAGTTGCCGGCACGCTCCAGTATCTTACCAACGTTTCTTCGTTGCGAAGATAGGGCTTCCAGGTGTCGGCGTTGTCGATGAATTTCTCCTGCACGTAATTCGGCTTGATGTCGGGGTATTCATCCATGTTGGGTATTTTCCATGCCGATGCTCCGTTGGCGATGTAGCCGTCGGTAAGTAAAATTACGGGCGTCATGTGCTCAATGGCTATTTTCGATGCCCAATAGGCGCTGTCGAAACAATCTACCGGAGTGGTTGCGGCAATTACGGGCAGCGGGCTTTCGCCGTTTCTTCCGTATAGCGCCTGAAATAAATCGGATTGTTCGCTCTTGGTGGGCATGCCGGTTGAAGGGCCGCCGCGCTGAACATCGACCACAACGAGTGGGAGTTCGGTCATTACGGCCAGTCCCAACGCTTCGCTTTTTAGCGACAGCCCCGGGCCCGAAGTGGATGTTGCGCCCAGGCTTCCGGCAAAGCTTGCGCCAATGGCGGTGCAGATGCCGGCAATTTCGTCTTCCATTTGCAATGCTTTCACGCCCAAATCTTTTCGGGCGGTAAGTTCCTGCAAAATATCGGTTGCCGGAGTTATGGGATACGAACCCAAAAACAATTGTACGCCTGCTTTTTCGGCAGCGGCAATCAGTCCGTAGGCGGTAGCGGTGTTTCCGTTTACATCGGTGTAAAAGCCTTTGGATGTTTGTACGGTATCGATGCGGTAGGTGGTTGCCGTGAGGTGTATGTTGTTTCCGTAGTTGTAGCCGTCGGTAAGGGCTTTTATGTTGGTTTCTACCAGCTTGGGCCTTTTCTTGAATTTATCTCTCAGCAATTGTTCGGCAATTTCTATGGGCCGGTTAAATAACCAGCAAACCACGCCGAGTGAGAACATGTTTTTGCTTCGCAGGATGTCTTTGTTTTCCAGGCCGCTGTTTGCCAGGGAATCTTTGGTCATGGAGGTGATGGCCACGGGAATGGGCTGAACGTGCTCCAGGTTGAGTTCGGCAAATGGGTCTTCGGTCTTGAAGAGGGCTTTGTCTAAGTCTCTTTTTGTGAACGAATCGGTATCGAAAATAACAATTGAGCCTTTTTTCAGGTGTTGCTGATTCACTTTCAACGCGGCCGGATTCATGGCAATAAGCACATCGGCTTTGTCGCCGGCGTTGTAAATGTCTTTTGAGCCTACACGAACCTGAAATCCCGATACGCCGTTCAAGGTTCCTTGCGGTGCGCGAATTTCTGCCGGATAATCGGGGAACGTGGCTATTTCATTTCCGAAAATGGCAGAAAGGGTGGAAAATAACGTTCCGGTTAGCTGCATGCCGTCGCCCGAGTCGCCGGAAAACCGTATGGTTACTTGTTTCAACTCTGTAATTACAGTTTCATTAGTCATAATAAAATTTTGATTTATAAGTCTTTTAGTTGTTTGTGGGTTTTTTCATTCGAGTTTGGAAATCAATTTTGAGTCTTCTCCGAAAATTTATTTTTTGCCGTTAAGACACAAACACAAAGTCTCACGAAGTTTAAATTCTGCATCGGAACCGAGATATACAGTATCTGTTTTTCCGACCCAAAGATAAAAATCGCAGGTTTCATTCTTGCAGGCTTTTCAGCGTGGACTCATTTTTCTCAACTTTTTTTTGAAAGGTTAATCTCATTATTAATAATTGAATGCAAAGTAACAAAAGAGTTGGGGAATAAGCAAATTAAAGGCAGTTATTTTAGTAATGTTGGAACTAAATCTCTCACCTTGGGTGTGGAGCGCGGGGTATCGGTTTTTTAGCTTTTGGTGCTGTGCTCTTTAAGAAACAACTTTTGATGAATAGCGGTACTCCTTTTATCTTAAGAGAGGGTTGCAGGCTGCAAATGTTTTGAAGCAAGTAGGTAATTCAACCTTGTCTTATCCCATTTTTTGAACGGAAAACCGTTCGGGATGCCTGGCTATATGCTCTTTGCTTTTCGACTATTCGCGGTTACTATACAAACAATCAC
>JAUNRY010000029.1:13032-14154 GCA_030539475.1 Bacteroidia bacterium
TGTGAAATATTTACATTGTTCTCCGGCACGAGTTTGTAGCTTACCATTGCAGGCATAAGAGAATAATTGTGAAATTCCTTGTTTTTCGTATAGCAAAACAATCACCGCGAAATTTGCATTTGGCGGTGATTGTCGCAACTAACGGATTACCTATGGCCGTATCCGTATCCACGAAAGCAGGTTGTATCTGAAAAGTTTATGGCTCAGTTGTTTCGGGCGTTATTTCGTCCAGCTCCTTGTTTTCTTTCACGGAGCGTTTCATTCTTTTTACCGCTTCGTTCAGGTCGGCATACAAATCTTGCCAGCCTTCTACTTTGCGCATGGCGGTTACCAGAGAGAGGTAATCTTTGAGAGCCGATTCCAGCCGGGGACGAGCTATTGAGGCATTTTCCGTTTGCCTGATTTCCGATTTTTTATCCAGCCGTTCCACCGAACCGTCATCGTAACGTTTCTTTTTTTCGGCCAGAGCCTCGGCCATCGGCGTGAGTTCCAGTGTTGTAAATGCCGCTGTGGTTTCGGGAAGGGCAAATTGGTTCATGATGGTTGTTATGCGCGAATCCACATCGTCGGCTTTCCCCTTGCTCAGGTTTCCGCCTTTCTTTATGGCATTTAATACTATTTGTGTGGCGTCGGCTTTTTCGCTGCCCGGATAAATTCCCACCGTGGCCGTTGCCAATTTTTTGATGTTCCGGATATCGGATTTAATTTCGTTTCTTAACTCTTTCAGCGTTTGACTCATACCTGTGTAATGTTCTTTGGGAACCAGCGGTGCGAAGATGTTGTGCTGGTTTTCCACTTCGAGAAACACCGGATTGGTTTTTGCCGATTCCTGCGCATTGTTGCGCGTGAGTTCAATGATGAGGCGCGTGCCCGTATCGAGCGAACGCAGAGATAATTTTCCGAGATTTGGTTTCATATGGCTCAATAATTTAATGTGTTATACAATTATTTACAGGTAATTATATGGTAAACAAAGATTACTATTAAAAGTTCACGAGAAAATGGTTGAAAATTGAGTTTTCGGCTAAAAGTTTTGCAGGAAAATGGACAGAAAGTCAGTTTCGGGGTAAAAGTTTGTAGCCGAATGGCCGAAATATTAGTTTCGGGGCAAAAGTTTACAGG
>JAUNRY010000030.1 GCA_030539475.1 Bacteroidia bacterium
CCGGCTCACCTGAAGCGCAGATAGCATTGTTTTCATACCGTATTTCGCATTTGACCGATCATTTGAAGTCAAACAAAAAAGATTATAACACGGAGCGTTCATTGAAGATTTTAGTGGGTAAACGGCGCCGCTTGCTCGATTACCTGGTTGAAAAAGATATCGAAAGATATCGTGCAATCGTGAAAGAACTGGGCTTGAGAAGATAAAAATTCTCAACAGAAAAATAAAAAGAGAGTAGGCAATAACAATGCGTTACTCTCTTTTTTTGTTTATTATCAGCAGCTTACTTGGTAGATAAAAAGGCAGCGATGCCGCGGATGAAAAAATATGTTATAAAACATATAATTTTATTTTGTCCGTTTCAGAAAAGTGGCTTATCTTTGCATCGATAACCTAAAACAATCTTTTTTACCTTACTGCTGATAACAAGATAAACCGAAGACAAAAGAGGTCATCTCGATCGAGGTGACCTTTTTTTTAGTAAAAATCCCGACCGCGTTGAGCAGTCGGGATTTTTTACGAATCATCCGAAATATTTGTGTACAGTATATATATAGTACAATATCTGAATAGATTTCTCCCTGCGGTTGAAATGACAGTTCATTGATTCTTTCACTCGCATTCTATGCACAGGCTTGCCACTTCGACCGTAGGGAGAAGTTTCGAACACTGTCTAATAAAGCCCTCGGTATTCTTTACAAG
The DNA here is from genome assembly GCA_030539475.1 of Bacteroidia bacterium. Lineage (GTDB taxonomy): Bacteria > Bacteroidota > Bacteroidia > Bacteroidales > Dysgonomonadaceae > Petrimonas. The sequence continues at coordinate 703 of JAUNRY010000030.1, forward strand.
CAAAAAATGAACAAACGTATGGTTGCTCCACATTCTTTCGGGTTGTCCCGATTTTTACATGCGAATTATCGCGATAATTCTTCCAGCAATTTCTTTCCGTCTCTCATCAATCCTTCCAGATCGGTTGGTTTTTGCAGGATATTGAAACGGGAAACCATTTCATTCAGTTGTGCAAGTTTTTCGGGTTCGTTTTGGAACTTCTCACGCAGAATGCGGATTTTTTCGGCATCCTGAATACCTTCGCGCAAGCGTTCGAAACGGATGGAACTGCGCCCTTCGGGATAAATCACATAGGTGTCGCCGGCAGGCCAGGTGCGGAATCGTGAATCCAGCAGCGGTTCTTTTACCCAACTGTTGTATGCCCAGCGAAGAAACCCATCGAAACCGGCGGCCACGGTGTACCACCCGATAAATGCGCCTTCGGCAGGAGCGGAAAAGGTGAAAACATTGGGAAATACGTCGGCGCAGCATACGTACCACGTGGTTACGTATCCTTTTTCGGCGCGGTATTTTCTGTCTTCTTCATCAACGGTTGCGCCGTGTGCTACGCACAAATCGGTCAGTTGGTCGGGATATTCTTTGTAGCTTTTGTGGTTATCGGCCAATGCCACGCCCATCCCCGGCGCGGTTTCTTCCAGTAACTTCAACATTGCTTTCATTTCGGCCGGGCTGCGCTCGTCCATGGCGATGCGGGTGATTTTGCGCCAGCCTTTTTCATCCAGGTGTTTTACGAATTCTTCCAGAAACGGAACCCACATATCGGCATATTCCTGTGTGCCGGGTGCGGCGGAAACCTGCACTTCTTCGCCGGTTTCTTCATCGGTGTAGAACAATAAATTTCCCCAAGGAACCATTGAGTAACAGTTAATCTGGTCTTTTATTCCCAACTCCATCATGAAATTCACCCAATTATCGAATATGGTAAAATCGTATTCCCACGAACCGTCTTTTTTCTTTGTCCAGCCAATCATGGAGTCAAACGCATCTTCGGTTTGTCCGTTCCACGGGCGTTTGTTGAGTGTGGCGGTAATTACTTTTTGCCCGGCATCGGCCAGCATTTTCATGGGTGCACGCAGGGCTTCCCAATGTGCTTGCGACCATTTCTCAACTCCGGCTACGCGTGCCACGGCATACGGATTTTGCCACAAATCGAGGTGGAATTTCCAATCCGTCGCGGGCGGAAGCGTTTGCGGCAACACTTCGAGCTGGAAGGTGAAAGCTTCTTTCTTTTTGCCGTCGGCAAACAGTTGGAATGTAGATGAATAAACACCTTCGGCGGCATCGGCGGGAACATCCAACGTAATCCAGATGGGGCGGGCGGTGTTTGGTGAAATATCGAAACAGGGCAGGTTGTCCAGCACATCGGGGCTGAGCGATGAGGCGTAATCTTCGGGTTTGCGGTAGCCGCATCCTTCGGCAAATTCATCGGTGATGACGTAACGAACGAATTGGATATTAGCGGCATCGGCCGGAATAACTTTTCCGTCGGATGTTTTAAAATCGGTAAACTCGCCGCGAATTTGTGAAATGCTGTCTTTGCCCCAAACTACTAATTGCGCGGAAACACGCTCGCCTTTCCAGGCCGTTCCTTTCCATTCCGATTGCGGCGCCACTTCGGGAATTTCGTGTTTCACGTAAAGCGCATCGATGCTTCCAACGGAGGCCTGCAAGCCATTGGGCACAGCGCTCCAGTCGGATTCAACGGTTACGGGTAATTCGGCTTCGGCATACGTTTCGCAATTGGCCGGTTGTTGTTGCTGTACACATCCGCACACGAGCAGAAGTGCAAAAAGAGGTAGAAATAATTTTCTCATTTTACAGATAAATTTGATGATGGAGGTGCAAAGATACTGAGGTTAGGCTGGAAAATCAAACAAAGTTTAATTTTTACTGTCGGGTAAGCTATGGAAAAACAGGGATGATTCAACCGGTTTATCGGTTCCTATAAAATCCACATTCAGATTGAACAACGTTTTCCATGCAATTTCGGTATCAGGCGCTGCCCAAAACCGGATGGGCTTTTCTAATAATTTCATTTGGTTGATGATGCGCTCAATTTCTGTTATTTCTGTAGCAGTTGGGTGTTGGCGGCCGTTCCATTGTGAGAAGTTCCTGAAATTCAGACTTACCAGAGCTACTTTGTCCGGATTTTCGGGTTTGTCGGTCGATTGCCAATCGAAGAAGATGAAAGCAGGATAGTTTTTATACTCAGTTGGGTTGGGACGGCTTCCCGAAATAACTATTTTTACCCCATGCTGATTTTTGGGATAAAGGTATTGCGCAAAAGGCTTCAATTCTTCTACAATTTTATCTAAGGCCGGATGTGCTTCGGTTTTTATATCGATAAGCAGTTGAATGGGGCGCGATGTGATATTTTTCTCCACAAATAATTGCCGGATTGGCGAGAGATAAAGGCTTTGCAGCGTTCGAGAGCGTTGAATTTCTTCCCGGTCGTGCGCTACAAAAAGCGTGTCGTTTACCAGATGTACGTCGGCCTCGATAGAAGATGCACCAACGGAATACGCTTTCCAAAAGGGAACATTTTGTTCATAATCGTTGTGCGAATGAATTTGTTGAGATCGGGTTGCTTGGAATGATCCGAAAAATAAAACAAGCGATAAAATAAAGATTTTCATACAACTAATTTTGATTTGTACAAAAATAAGGATAAAATGTTACGGAATAATGAAGTTGATGGGTAATATTTTTTCACTCCAGCATAAAGTGCATTTGCGGTGTTTTTTCGGGGAAAATGGAGCGAATCGGTTCGTTTTCCTGCGATGTGTGATACCCCAACAGCGCTTGCGCTAATGGGCGGATATTGAGCTTGAAAGACGATGAGCCTTGCGTGTTTTTCTTGATGGATTCTCCTTCGGAGATTACAAAAGCGGAGTTGTTGGCTGATAGTAATTCATCGTGAACGGATACGGAAAATGATTTTTGTTTGTATCGGTTTGCGAAAAGCGACAGCAATTTCTCCGCATCAATTACACGCGCCATCCCGATAAGGCTTTTTTTGGAGGGAAAACCGAAAAGCGCCGCTTCTTCTACAATTGCCCTGAAATCATCAAACGACTTTTGTACGGTCATATCTTTCTGACGAAACCAGGTGTTGAACTCGCGCCACGCGGCATGCAAATCGCCGGGATGATCTTCGATTAACTTTTTCAACGGCGGCAATTCTTCCGTTCCGGCATCAAAAGTTTGTGCGAAACCGTATTTATCGTAAAATTTCAGCAGCCACGATTCCTGCGGAACAAGCAGCATGAGCGGTACATTGTTTTTTTGCGCGTGTTCGAAACTCGCCAGCAGCAATTTATCCATATAGCCTTTCTTCCGGGCTTGGGGCAAGGTGCAAACGCCGGAATGGTAGAGGACAGGAATTTCGGTTCCGCAAAACGTAAACTGATAAGGCAGCATTTGCAATGATGCCACCGCTTTTTCGCCTTCGAAATAAATCAGCGTGTTTTCGTTGCGGTACTTCTCCCGAAAATATATTTCCATATAATCGTCGGAGTCGCCGAAAACGGTTTTCCACATGTCGTAAACTTGTTGCTTGGTTGTATCGCCGGCATATTTTATCATGGCAATTAATTCTTAAACCGCGCGTTGTATTTCTCGAGCAGGATATCGGGCTGATACGATAGCTTAGCGTTGCGTAAATTTTCTATGCCCATATCTTCTTCGCGGTTTATGTACGTGAATTCGGATGCTTCGTTTTCTATGAATTGCTGATTGATAATGTTGTACGCGCCGTGGATGTTGGTGAATGCCTTTTCTACGTGAACGATGAAAGTGTCATCCGTAAGCCGCTCGCCGATGCTGAAAGCGGCAATTTCGTTGTTTACACAAATCAATCCGCCTTTCAAATCCAGGTATTCAAAATTTTCCAGCATCAAATTGGTGGCAAAATCGTCGTAAACCAGCGATGGGTCTTTGTCTTCTTTATTAACTTCCATCCATTTATCGAGCATTTCCCTGCACTCTTTCACCAGCGCCGGATTTCCGGTAAGCGTGTGGTATTTCCACTCGTTTTCGCGTTTAAAGCGGTTGATGTGGTTGCGTTTGCTTTGCAGTTTTTTCCCTTTGAGGTGTATCAGTTTTTCGCTGGAGTAAATGTAATCGGAAACGCTTCGGTTGAGTTTGTAGTTGAACGCATCGGGCATTGCCTCGTCTATTTTTGCTATCATTTCTTTTGTTAATCCCCGTATTTGGAAAGGAGAATTAAACTGCTTGTGGTCTTCCACAATAATATCGATGCCTTCTTTTATATTGCCCGCCCCGATGGGAAAAAGGTATGAATTTCTGTTGTTGTTGTCGCGAAACCGGATAAAAAGCCAATCGGCCGTAACGGCAAACTCGGTGCCGAATCTTTTTGCCCAACTGTACAAATTGGTGAAGCAGAGGTCTGACGCTCTGTAATTTTGCAAGTTGAGAAATGAATTTATAATTTCTTTGTCTTTTAATTCAATGGATTGAAATGGTAGCATAAAAAATCAATAGTCTTATTTATTGAGTGAAAACAATCTTGTTTGAAAAAAGTTTAGCAAAAAAAGGGAATGACACGCGCCACTCCGTATTCGTTTGTAAATAATTGCGGAATTAGAATTTCTTGAATCCTACAATTTGTCTTACTGCTTCGATGGTTTTTTTTGCGCTTTCGCGGGCCTTTTCGGCGCCTTCCTGAGTAACTTTGCGCAGGTACGCATCGTCTTTTTCAATTTCCAAAATCCTTTCCCGAATGGGAGAAGTAACGTTGATGATGTCTTGGGCCAGTTGTTTTTTCATATCTCCGTAGCGCATTTCGCAGCTGTTCCATTTGTTCTCGTAGTGTTGAACTACATCGGGCGCTGAAACCACTCGCATAATGGTAAACAGGTTTTCTATATAATCGGGTTTAACGGAATTTGGTTCGGTGGGCCCTGAATCGGTTAAGGCACGTTTCACTTTTTTCTCGATTTCCTTGGGCGAATCGGCCAGATAAATAGCGTTTCCTTCCGATTTTCCCATTTTTCCGCTGCCGTCTAAGCCGGGAATTTTTATCAGTTGTTCGCCGAAATTATACGCAACGGGTTCTTTAAAATATTCCACGCCGTAGAAATTATTGAAACGGCGGGCAAATTTGCGCGTCATTTCCAGGTGCTGCTCCTGATCTTTTCCCACGGGCACTTTATCGGCGTTGTGGATAAGAATATCGGCCGCCATCAATGTGGGGTAGGTAAGCAAGCCGGCGTTTACGTTTTCGGGCTGTTTGCGCGCCTTTTCTTTAAACGAAGATGTTTTGGCAAGCTCGCCCATGTAAGCGTGCATGTTGAGGTAGAGATACAATTCGCTGATTTCGGGAACATCGCTTTGTATGTAAATTACCGATTTTTCGGGGTCGATGCCGGCTGCCAGATAATCTACCAGCACGTTCTTAACGTTTCCGTGCAATTCTTTCGGATCGGGATGGGTGGTGAGCGAGTGAATATCGGCGATAAAAAAATAGCATTTGTTTTCGTCTTGCATGCGTATAAAATTGCGCAACGCGCCAAAATAATTTCCCAAATGCAGGTTGCCGGTTGAGCGGATTCCGCTGAGTACTGTATCCATGTTGAAATTGATTGTTTTTTTGAAATGCAAAGATAATAAATATTTGCGGTTTACGATTTGGGAGTTGATGGATGTGAGTGTGGAATGGGATAAAAAGGGGGGAGAAGTTTCCACAAAAGAATAAAATTTGCGCTAAATTATTCAATTGGTTGAAGAATTTAGAAACTCCTTTTTCTTTTTTTCTTAAATTTGCAACGCTACAAACGAATCAAACAATTAAATTATCCATAAAATGAAGAAAATTTTTCTGTTTTTTGCCATGGCATTTATCGCTTCACTGGCTTTTGGCCAACAAATGGAGAGAGGCATATCCATTATTCCCGAACCTGTTTCTGTGGTGAAAAAAGGTGGACATTATGTGTTGCCCAACCAGGTAACCGTTTCAATTCCTGCCGGAAACGAAATGAAATTTATTTCCGAAGTTTTAACGAAAAAACTTTCCACCGCGCCTGACAAAAAAGTAACGGTGCAAAACAACGCGCCCAACGCAAATATTGTTTTAACGCTCAACACGAAAGCCGATTCAAACATTGGAGACGAAGGTTATACGCTCTCCGTAACTTCGGGCAGAATAAGCATCAACGCCAATAAACCGGCCGGTTTGCTGTACGGTGTTCAAACGTTGTTGCAGCTTTTTCCGCCGCAAATAGAAAGCAGTCAATTAGAAAAAAACGTATCGTGGCAGGTTCCGCAAGTAGAGATTACGGACTATCCGCGAGTGGGTTGGCGCGGGCTGATGCTGGATGTGTCGCGGCATTTTTTCACTGTGGATGAAGTGAAGCTGTATCTCGATAACATGGTGAAATACAAGTACAACAGATTTCACTGGCACCTCACAGACGATGAAGGCTGGCGCGTAGAAATAAAAAGCCTGCCCAAACTTACCGAAATAGGCGCCTGGCGGCAGAAACAAACCGGATGGTTCGGCAGTTTTTCGGAACCCGACCCCGACGCTCCCAAAAATTACGGCGGATATTACACGCAGGCGCAAATCAGAGAAATCGTGCAATACGCCAAAGAACGCAACATACAAGTAATGCCGGAAATTGACGTTCCCGGCCACAGTTCGGCCATTCTTGCCGCTTATCCCGAATTGGCCTGTTTCCCCGAAAGCGGAACCCACGCCGTGCGTACCGGCGCTCCGTTTCTGGATTGGAATACGGGCGGCCGTCCTGCCGCTATTTACGAAAACACGCTTTGCCCATCCAACGAAAAAGTGTATGAGTTTCTGGATAAGGTGATGACGGAAGTGGCCGCGCTTTTCCCGTTCGAATATATTCATACCGGCGGCGATGAAGCGCCTTACACATTCTGGGAAAAAAGCCCCGATGTGAAAAAACTTATGCAGCGCGAAGGCATCAACGATATGGCCGGAGTGCAGTCTTATTTTGGCAAGCGCGTGGAACAAATCATCTTGTCGAAAGGCAAAAAAATGATGGGGTGGGACGAAATTCTCGAGGGCGGCATCACGCCCACCACCGCGTTAATGAGCTGGCGCGGCGTTGAACACGGAATTGAAGCATCCAAATCGGGGCATTACGTGGTAATGAGTCCAACAACGTACGCCTACATCGATTACATGCAGGGCGACATTTCCACCGAGCCGCGCGTGTACGCTTCGTTGCGGTTGAATCAGACATATAAATTCGACCCAATTCCCGAAGGAGCCGATGCCCGGTATATTTTAGGCGGACAGGCCAATCTCTGGACGGAACAGGTTACCAACATCCGTCAGGCGGAATACATGACGTGGCCGCGCGCATTTGCCATAGCGGAATCGGTTTGGTCGCCAAAAGAGAAAAAAGATTGGGACAAGTTTGTTGCAAAAACCGAAGACCACTTCACCCGTTTCAATTACGCGCAAACCAAGTATTCGCCGGCCATTTACGATCCCATTGTGCGGATAACGCGCGAAGACGAACAATATTTTGTGGAACTCACGCCCGAAATCAGCGGGTTGGATATCTACACCAGTTTCGACAGTTCAACCCCGGACAACTTCTATCCGAAATACACCGAAAAGCAGCTCATACCCAAAGATGCCGTTATGATGCGCATCATGACGTATCGCGGCGACAAGCCCATCGGGCGGCTGTTGAGCATTCCCGTGGAGGACTTAAAGAAAAGAGTGAGGTGAAAGTTTGCATAATAAAAAGAAACTCACTACCTTTGCGCCGCTTTTTGAAGCTCCCTCGTGTGATGGGAAATTTAGGAAAGCATCCTTTATTTTGAGTAACACAAACAAAAAATTAAAAAATGAAAACGTACGAATTAAAAGGTGAAGTTAGAGACGACTTCGGAAAAAAAGCGGCGAGAAGTTTTCGCGGCGAAGGGCTTGTTCCTTGCGTAGTTTACGGTGGAAAAGACGAGAAAAATCTTAATTTTATTGTAAAAAACAGCGATATCCGCAACCTCATTTACACGCCCGAAGTGTTTCTGGTGAATCTTGTATTGGATGGCGCAGAACCGATGATGGCCATTTTAAAAGAAGTGCAGTTTCATCCGGTAAAAGACAATGTGCTGCATATCGATTTCTTGCACGTATTCCCGGATGTTCCGGTAGTAGTAAAACTGCCTGTTCGTTTGACGGGATTGGCTGCCGGTGTTAAATCGGGCGGTAAATTGTCTCTCGACTTGCGCAACCTGAAAGTGAAAGCATTGGCCGAAAAACTGCCTCAAGAACTCGTTGTTGATGTAGAAAAACTCGAGCTGGGTAAATCCATACAGGTTGGCGAACTAAATTTCGAAGGGCTTGAAATACTTACACCCAAAAATGCTGTTGTTTGCCGCGTTCAGTTGACGCGTGCCGCAAGAGGTGCCGCCGCCGCTGCAACAAAAGCAGAATAATTTTAAGAAATGAAATATTTAATTGTGGGTTTGGGCAATATCGGACCGGATTACGAGAATACCCGACACAATATAGGTTTTATGATATTGGACGCTTTTGCTAAGGCGTCCAATATTGTTTTTCAGGATAAGCGATACGGTTTCGTGGCCGAAGCCCGGCTAAAAAACAAATCGCTTGTGCTGCTAAAGCCCTCCACGTTTATGAACCTGAGCGGGAATGCTGTCCGATATTGGCTGCAAAAAGAAAAAATAGAAAACAGTCAACTCTTGGTGATTGTGGATGATTTGGCACTTCCGTTCGGAACGCTTCGCCTGAAAACCAAAGGCAGCGATGCCGGGCACAACGGGCTTAAGCATATTCAGGAATTAATCGGGCAGAATTATCCGCGGCTTAGATTTGGTATCGGCAGCGAATTTCCGCGCGGGCATCAGGTGGATTACGTGCTCGATGAGTTTTCGGATGAGGAAAAACAGACACTTCCCCAACGCATTGAAACTGCGGTAGATATTATTCGCAGTTTTTGTTTGGCCGGGGTAAATATCACGATGAATCAGTATAATAATAAGTAGTAGAGCCACTCGGCCGTGTGTCTCTAAAATTTTCCAATAATATGAACGAAGTTCGAATTGACAAATGGTTGTGGGCGGTGCGGATTTTTAAAACGCGCACCATCGCGTCGGACGCGTGCAAGAAAGGACGCGTGCTGATTGACAACGTTTCGGTAAAGCCATCGAGGATGATTCGCGCCGGCGATGTGGTGCAGGTACGTAAACCGCCGGTTACGTTCTCGTTCAAAGTGCTGGATTTATCGGATAAGCGGATGGGAGCGAAGCTCGTTCCTCAATTTATGGAAAACGTTACGCCGCCCGAACAATATGAGTTGCTGGAATTAAACAAAATAAGCGGATTCGTTGACAGGCAGCGCGGCACCGGCCGGCCAACCAAAAAAGACCGCCGCGATTTGGAACAATTTACTGATACGTTCGATTTCGATGAATTTGATTGGGAAGTCTAGCGGACAGTGCGAAACAACGTTCAGCTACCGAAGAGAGTTAATCTCAACCCGCCCTCTATTCATCTACTCTTAATTTTTCGGTGATTTTATCGTAGCAAGGCACTACCGAAACGGTATTCTCCACAAAACAAAAAGCCGCATCGCTTTCAACGCCGTTATCTGCCAACCGCTTGTAATGGTCGGACGGTTTTACAAAATCAATCGGATTCTTTTTTGCCGACTGCCACAAGCCGAGAGCCATTCTCGCTGCATCCGAATCAACGGTTACGTTTGTCCTTTTCATCATTTTCTCCGCAAACGCGCCACCAAACAGCGTGTCTTCTATATTCACTTTGTTGTTCCAACCGGCGCATAAAACCACCAGTCTTTCGCCCCGTTGCAAACATTTTTCTGCCAGCGTATCTATATTAGAAAATGCGCCGATAAATAATTGCCCGCAATCTTTGGCCGCTTCAATGGCACGCGTGCCGTTGGTGGTGGTAAAAATGATTTCCCGTCCCGATACTTTTTCTTTCGTGTATTCAAACGGAGAGTTTCCGAAATCGGCAAAATCAACTTTGCGCGTATTGCGTTCCGCGCCTACCAAATATCCTTCGGATTTGTATCGCCGTGCCTCCTCGATGTCCGCCACGGGTATAATTGCCGCCGCTCCGTTGTTGAAAGCGGCGCACATAGTGGTGGTTGCCCGAAAAATATCCACAACAATTACCACATCGTTTTCTTTTTGATAAAACGGATAAAGGGCGGGAGAAACGCAAATATCGATAATCATACACAATGAGTTTATTGCAAATTTACGAAAAACAAACTTTGTTTTGTAAATTTGTCGAAAATTTAAGCGATGCAAATTACAAATTATAAAATCATCCTTGCCTCCAATTCACCCCGGCGAAAAGAATTACTCTCGGGACTCGATATTGAGTACGAAATAAGAACGCTGCCCAACATCGACGAATCCTATCCCGAAACGCTGCCGCACATCCAAGTAGCGGAATTTCTGGCCGAGAAAAAAGCAGCCGCCTATTTGCCGGTTTTAAAAGACGATGAACTGTTGATTACCGCGGATACTATTGTTCTTCTAAATAATGAAATCTACGGAAAACCGGTTGATACTGCCGATGCTAAGCGGATGCTTCGCTGCTTGTCGGGACAAACACATCTGGTTATCACCGGAGTTTGTCTTGCTTCCACGGCAAAACAGACAATCTTTTCCGATACGGCAAAAGTTACCTTTTCCCATCTGTCGGACGAAGAAATCGATTATTACGTGGAAAAATACCGCCCGCTCGACAAAGCCGGCGCCTACGGCGTTCAGGAATGGATTGGTTATGTGGCGGTTGAACGTATCGAAGGTTCTTACTTCAACGTGATGGGGCTGCCGATTTGTCGCGTGTATGAGGAGTTGAAAAACTTTTCGTAACGCCGGTAGGTTTCATTCTTATGCATCCATTCCATAATCCGATACAAAAAAATATTTTAACTTTGTAAATCGTAATTCGTAAATTAAACATCGTAAATAGCAAACAATGCTTACAGTAGAAAAAATAGGCGGAACGTCTATGTCGCAATTTCAAGACGTACTGCAAAACATCATAAAAGGCCATCGCAAAGGCGATGAATTTTACAACCGGATCTTTGTTGTTTCGGCGTACAACAACGTAACCAATTGGTTGCTGGAACACAAAAAAACCGGAGAGCCGGGCATTTACAACAAATTTCTGAACGGAGAAGATTACAGCAGCGCGTTGGATTCGTTTTGCCAGCGGCTGTTACTCATCAACGACGGTTTTGCCGATATTGGGCTCGACTTGAAAGAAGCGCGCGATTTTATCCGTTTTCGCATCGATCAGGCAAAAACCTTGCTTTACAGCTTGGGAAAAGTGCTTGCGTCGGGTTACGTGAACATGGCCGATATTCACCTGGCAGCGCGTGAAATTCTGGCTTCCATTGGCGAAGCGCATTCGGGATGGAATTCCGCGAATATTCTCAATAACAACGGTATAAATGCCCGTTTTATAGATCTTTGCGGTTTCAACGATAATGAGCCGCTGACCATCGACCAACGGATTCATCGGGAATTTTCCGGTGTGGATTTTTCAAATGTTGTTTGCATAGCAACCGGATATACTAAAGGAACCGAAGGTATTATGCGCGCTTTCGACCGCGGATATTCCGAAGTTACTTTCAGTAAAATAGCCGTGGAAGTAAATGCCGATGAAGCGGTAATTCACAAAGAATACCACCTCTCCAGCGCCGATCCCAAAATTGTGGGCGTAGAAAACAGCGTTCCGGTGGGGCAAACCAATTACATCATCGCCGATCAGCTGGCCGATATCGGTATGGAAGCCATTCATCCCAAGGCTGCGAAGCCGCTGGAGCTGGCCGGAATCAACATCCGCATAAAAAACACGTTCGAGCCGGAGCATCCGGGTACGCTTATCTCCCGCGATTACGTTTCGCCCGAACCGCGCGTTGAAATAGTTTCGGGTTCGCGTAAAGTTGTCGCCATCGAAATTCACGATCCGATGATGGTTGGTGAAGTAGGATACGACGGACGCGTGATGCAATATTTTCAGAAATTCAATGTCAGTTATATCCTCAAATCCACCAACGCCAACTCAATAACCATGGTTGTGTGGCAGAGCGATAAAACCGATGAACTGATAAAAACGCTGAAAGATGCCTTTTATTTGGTAACTACCATGCCCGCGGCTATTGTGTGTGCTATGGGTTCCAATATTGCCATGCCCGGATTTTTGTATAAATCGGCAAAAGCGTTATACGAAAAAGGGATAAACGTGGAAAGTTTCGCCCAATCGCTTATGCAGGTAAACATGCAGTTTGTGATTCCGCGTGACCAATACGAGGAAGCTGTTATTGCGTTAAACAACGAACTTTGCAACGTGGATAGGTAAAACGCGATTTTTTTTGTTAAATATAATTAAAGTTGATGCCCGATCGCATCAGCTTTAATTTTTTATATTTTACTTTGCAATTCAAAGTACTTTTAAAATATGGAAAATAAAGACGCTCTTCAAACCGTAAAAGAGATTAAGCAGTTGATGGAGAAATCTTCCCGGTTTTTGTCCGTTAGCGGCACATCAACTATTTTGATTGGCATTTATGCCCTTGTTGGGGCGTATTTCGGAAATCGCATTTTGCACCCTGTATTGCTCTCTTATAAATCAGGTGTTTCATCGGAATTTTCAATACATACATTAATACTGATTGCCGGGGCTGTGCTTTTTGCGTCGCTTGTTACTATGCTTGCGTTATCGTATCGAAAATCAATCAAAAACAATCAGTCATTTTTCAATCGGCTGGCGTTACGCACTTTCATCAACTTTTCGTTGCCGTTTGTAAGCGGTGGCATTTTTTGTATCGCCATGATTTTCCACGGCTACTATGGTTTTGTTGCGCCGGCGATGCTGCTTTTCTACGGGCTTTCGCTCATAAACGTATCTAAATTTACTTACGGAAGCATTTTCTGGCTGGGCTGCGCCGAAATTGTGTTGGGCTTTTTATCCGTCTTTTTCATCGGAAACGGGTTGCTGCTTTGGACAATTGGTTTTGGCGTTTTGCATATTATCTACGGTATTTATTTCTACGTTTTTGTTGAAAGAAAAGAAAAGCAATCGTGAAAGAATACCTCGAGGATATTAACAAAGCTTTCGAAAGCAAAGTCCGGTTAGGGATTATGTCGATGCTGATGGTGAACGATGAAGTGGATTTCAACACATTCAAAGAATTGTTGGGACTGACCGACGGCAACCTGGCAAGCCACATAAAAGCGCTCGAAAGCCTGAAATATATCCGGGTGAAAAAGCAATTCGTGGAACGAAAACCAAAGACAACCTATTCCCGGACGCTTGAAGGTGAGCATGCTTTCAAGGAGCACTTGCAGGCGCTGGAAGCGCTTATTAAACAGACAGCAGATTAGATTTCAGAATTCAGACAATAGACAATA
>JAUNRY010000292.1 GCA_030539475.1 Bacteroidia bacterium
AATGATTGGGCATCAAACAATATGCAAGAATATCGGCATACGGGAGAATATTCTTTCGGATTTTCTTCAGAAAAAACAGATAGATCTCTCGATTATGAAAAAGAAGTTCATTACTTCTATTGAAAATGTGATATGTTGCCTGTGATTCGTAATGCATAATTTTTTGAGGTTGCGCACGGCGGTTTTATACCGCCTTGCGCGTTAATATTTTCATCCGCCAAGCGGTCTGGAACCGCTGGGCGGGTCATTCCACAATCTCCACCCACATCCCGCTCGTTCGCGCCTGTTCGCGCGGTTCGTACATTGCCTGGCACGAAACGGCGGGCAGGTAATAATTACCCCGATACGCCGCCTGCAACCTCACGCGGAACGTGGTCGATTGTCCTGCACCGAGGTTGAAATACGTCAGCACGCGGTCATCGCGAATATCGCGATAATTGTATTGTTGAGACGTACGGCCGTGCGTCTGTACATCTATCAAACGTTCATTGAAAATCTCCCAACCCGACGGAAAAATCTGCACCAATGCCAAATCGGTAAACGACTGTTCCACCGAATTCTGCACAGTAACCACGGCGGTAAATTCCGTTCCCTGCTTCAACGATTTCACATCTATCGGTTTGCCTGCGGCATCAATATAGTTAACCGACAACCGCAACGAACCTGCCGTAGCCCGAAGCGTGTCCACCAACGGCTGTGTGAAAGCGGTAAGCCGGGCATATATCTTGCCTTTCCCTTTGTTGGAAATTTCCACCGATTGATTGGGCGCCGTTTTCAAATCCACCTGATGGAAAGCCTGCGGCGTATTCACGGCAGCCATTTTCTGTCCGTTCAACGTCCAATCCACATCAATATTTCCCGAACCCATTTTCTCTGCCAGTTGCGCCATCGCCGTCAGGCCGAAAGCAGCGGTTTGCGTGGAGATATAATCGGACGAAAGCGCCTGCGACACATCCTGAGCCAATTGCAACGCTTTCTCTATATTTCCCAGCAGCAGATACGTTTGCATAATCATTGCCTTGTCGCGTGCCGCAGATCCATACGTATCGTTATTGAAACTATAATCGCTTACCGCGTCCGAAACATTGAAAACAAGCTCATTTGCCACGTCCGATTTTCCGGTCAAGGCGTACGCCGCTGCCAATCGCCATCTTGCCTGCAAATCCAAATCCGCTATTTCGCGCATCCGGTTCATAGCACCGAGTTCGGCGTTTTCACTCAACGCCAATGCGTACAACCGATAAGCCTGTTGCAACTCGGTCATCGAAATCGCGTAATAACCCCGATGAGCATTGGTACGCGTCCAGCTTCGCGCCATTTTTTGCTGGAATCTCACCCATCGGTCAATCACGCTTTGCGATACGTCGAAACCTTTGTTTTTGGCTTCCACCAGAAAATGCCCGGCATACGTGGAAACCCATTCCGAAGCGAAATTTTGTCCCGACCAGTAAATGAAACCGCCATCAGCAATCTGCCGCGAAGAAAGGACTTGAATTACAGATGCTATCTTTTTGTTTATCAACTCTTTTTCCGTATCCGAAAGCGATACAAAATTGCTTAGATACAACAGCGGAAAGCCTTGTGAAATAACCTGCTCGGTGCATCCGTGCGGATATTCTGCCAGATACGTCAGGTTTTTATTCAGGTTGACGCTCGGAATCCGCGACAGTTCCAGTTTTGCCCAATCGGCCGGATTTACATTTCCGGGATTGAGTGTGAGTTGCACGTTTCCGTTCGGGTCGATAAGCGCCGATTGGCTGATGACAACAGGCGGATTGGGATTGCGAACGCCGATATCGATGGTTTCCGACACCGATTCTCCCCCACCCGATGCTCTTATCCTTACCTGCTCGGCGCCAATCCGGTTTTCGGCTTTCAGCTTAAAGTAAACAATTGTATCGCCTACGGCGTCAAACGAAACCGATTGCGTTGTTTGTCCCTGCGGCTTCAACAAGCCATCCGTTTCAACAGAAACCTGCACGTTTTTCACTTTTCTGTCCATCGCGAAAACATTGACCGGAAGCCAGACTTCTTCGCCCGGCCCCATCACGCGCGGAAGCGTGCTGAGCGTCATCAACGCGTTTTTTACGGCAACCGTCTTTTCCGTGCTGCCGTACGCCCCGTTTCCTCCTGCAACTACCATTACGCGAACCGAACCCACGTAGGGCGGAAGTTTTATTTTGTGCGTTTTGGTTTCACCGCCTTTAATCGTAAACGGCCCCAGGAATTTCACCACGGGCTTAAAACGGTTTACTTGGTCGCTCGACGCTTTCAACGCCTCCTCATCGCCGCCGATGCTCAACAAAGGCCCAATCATTCCCGTATTTGCTCCCAGCACACGGTCAAACAAATCCCAGGTGCGTACACCGAGCGCTTCGCGGGCGTAAAACTCATTCCATGCGTTGGGTGTGCGAAACGACGTAAGGTCAAGCAAACCTTCGTCCACAATGGCAAGCGTGTAAGTCATCGGTTTTTTGGTTTTTTCCGAAACCGAAATCGTAAATTCCTTTTCGGGACTCAATTCGTTTGGCATCTGAATTACGGGATCCAACTTGCTGTTTTT
>JAUNRY010000293.1 GCA_030539475.1 Bacteroidia bacterium
TTAAATATACATACAATGCACAGGGGTATCCCGTAAATCACAAAAAATACGAAACCGGCTCGGATGAGGTAATTGAAGAAGTAAATTATAAATACAAATCAGCAAAATAAAGAAAACCCCTTTTTGGGGGTGTTTTTCGCTTCCTGCGCGTTGTAATTTTGTATCGGTAAAGATGTGCAGAAAACCGGAAGGAAAATAAAGACACAGCAAAATTGTAAAACATTTTATTAACATTCAACAAAAAATATCACAGCAATGAAAAAGTATCTCAAATTTATGTTTTTGGCAGTATTTGCCCTGGCCATCGCATCGTGCGAAAAAGAAGACCTGCCGGAAGAAGAAATTCCGCAAAACTGCAATGTGGTGGAAGTAACGGAAAACATTACCCAACCCACCACCTGGACGGAGGGGAATGTGTATGTAATAAAACGGACAATTCAGGTAAGGAATGTCCTGACCATAGAACCCGGCGTTACCGTTAAACTGAAAGACGGGCGAATTGATGTATTTGACGGTAAAATCCTCGCATCGGGGACCCCGCAAAAACGCATCGTGTTCACCTCCTTTGCCGATGACCGCTACTGCGGCGATACCAATGGCGACGGCGCCGCCACAAAACCCGAAAAAGGCGATTGGCAACAGATTTATATTCAGGGTGGTACGGGACACTTGTTTAAATACGTTGATTTCTTTTATGCCGGACAAAACGTGGGTGGCTATAACAATGCCGTAAAAATCGGCGGAACCACTGCCACTTTTGAATTTGACAACTGCCGGTTTGCACACACCTTGTTTAATCCGGGAGTATCCTACGAAGGCTCCACAGCTTTCTACGGTGGTTCAGCTATGAGTAATCCCGAAACGCATAAATTTACCAACAACGCGTTTTTCGACAATGGAAAACCCTTGTACGTCTGGACACATTACACGGTGAACCCCAACAATAAATTCCACAATCCGGAAAATCCGCAGCAAAAAAACAGCCACAACGGTATTACTCTGACAGGCGGCAGCACGGAAGCCACCGTGAAATGGCACGTTACCGAAGTTCCTTATGTATTGGATGAATATCTTCAGGTTTTTGGTTCGCAGGTTATTGATATCGGCCCCAATGTGGTGGTGAAATTCAAGCGGACAGGTGCGGGTATTTCAAGGAATGCGGCATCGAACGTTATCCTGCATCCTTCAGCTATCCTTACTTCTTTCAAAGATGATGCAGTGGGCGGCGATACCAACGGCGATGGCAACGCGACTACTCCTACAAAAGGTGACTGGCGAGGATTTTATAATAATTTTCGTCCGTGGTTTTACGAAGCAAGCGCCAATATCCGGTATGCGGAAAACCCATAAAAGTTAGACATCAGATATCAGATATCAGAACACAGACATTAGACAGTCTAACATCTGACAGCGAAGCGGTCTGAAATCTGACATCTGAAAATAAAAAAATAATCAAATGAATAACGATCGTATAGAAATAGTTGTGATTTCGATGTTATTGTTCTCTTTTATTTTCTTTCTGATAAGCTATTCGAATTACGATATGAGAAGGAAAAGAGGATTGACGGGAGGAGGTTTCTCGTACGTTCACAACGGAAAAAAGGCAATGGAAAGAAACGGCAATGAGGCTGTGGATGTGAATAGTTTTTGGGGACACGTGTTTAAACGTGCTGCATATCAGCAAATAACCAACGAGAGCGGAATGCGGATGCCGGAGAATAATTTGATAAAGAGTGAACGGAAAGATAAGAAGATTTATTCTCAATTGCTTTTCCACGACAGTTTTTTCGATTGTTATTCTGATACGAGGTACAGAAAGTTCACGTAAGGCAATTGATTCCGGTAATTGGGAAAACAATAAAAAATCAATCGATAAAAAAATACGTAATCAATCAATCAACATTTTTTAAAAACAACAACAACAAATGAAAAAAGTCATCTTTTTTGCCGTAATGGCAGCAATGGCAGTTATGCCGCTTTCAGCGCAACAATTTCAAAAAGGAACAAGCGCGGTAAATTTAGGAATTGGATTGGGAACCGTTTTGGGTGGATTGGGCACCGGGCGTCCCGCGGTAACGCTGGCTTTCGACCACGGAATGTGGGACATAGAAGATGCCGGGGTAATCAGTATCGGGGGCTATTTCGGCAATGCCGGGTATTCGTACAAAGATGCCGGTTTCTCGCAAAAATGGAACTACTGGCTGGTGGGAGCGCGCGGCGCGTATCATCATCACGGTTTCAAGAGCGTTCCGCAACTCGATCCTTACGTGGGGTTGATGCTGGGTTACAATATTGTTACCTATTCTTCGAGCGGCACAGACGTTGGCGGAAACACGTACGGAAGCGGAATTGGATATTCCATTTTCATCGGCAGCCGGTGGTTTTTCAGCGATAATTTCGCCGCGTTCGCGGAGCTGGGATACGGAATAGCCGTGTTAAACGCCGGTGTATCGTTTAAGTTTTAAGCGATTGTAACTTTGTTAAAGGTATTGTGCCTTTGACAAAGTTCTTCCGGCACGAACCCTGAAAATTCTTTTCATAAATTCTTTTC
>JAUNRY010000294.1 GCA_030539475.1 Bacteroidia bacterium
GGTCATCACCCAATCCCTTGCGGGCAAGTTCCGCCACTTTGTTGTACGTGGCATCGCCTTTATAATCGCTGTCGCGAAGTAATTGCCCGAACATTG
Organism: Bacteroidia bacterium; assembly: GCA_030539475.1. Taxonomy (GTDB): domain Bacteria; phylum Bacteroidota; class Bacteroidia; order Bacteroidales; family Dysgonomonadaceae; genus Petrimonas. The sequence goes on from JAUNRY010000294.1 coordinate 97, forward strand.
CCACGGCCGTAACGAAATTAAAATCCTGCGATACGTTTGCATTCACGTTGTTTGCCAACACCGGCACTTCCAATTTCTTGCTCACGTCTTCGTTTGGTTTTTTGTACCGAAGTTTCACGGTCAGCAATTCGTTGGAATCGGTGAATTTGGGCATTGAAACATCGTTGTTGGTTTGTTGGTATCTCAGTTTATCCACTTTGCCGACAGGTATATCCACACCCACGGGAACAATTTCGTACAAAGCCGTAACCGTATGCCCGGCGCCCAATTCGCCGGCGTCTTTGGTGTCATCGTTGAAATCTTCATCGTTGAGCAGGCGGCTTTCGTAACCGATTAACCGATACGCATTCACAAAATGGGGATTAAATTCCACTTGCAGTTTCACATCTTTTGCCACGGCGTACATTGTGCTGCCGAACTCGTTTACCAACACCTTGTTGGCCTCCTGCAAATTATCGATATACGCGTGGTTTCCGTTTCCTTTCTCTGCCAATGTTTGCAACTTATTGTCCTTGTAATTCCCCATTCCGTAACCGAGAACGGTTAAGAAAACACCCGATTTCCGTTTCGCTTCAATCAGCGACTCCAATCCTTCGGTGCTCGAAACACCCACGTTAAAATCGCCGTCGGTACACAAAATCACCCGATTGTTCCCGCCCTTCACCAAATTCTTTTCGGCAATTTTATACGCCAGCTGAATGCCCGCGCCTCCGGCGGTGGAGCCTCCGGCTTGCAGGTTTTCCAGCGCGTCCATAATTTTCTGCTTATCCGAAGCGCTGGTCGATGGCAACACTTCGCCCGCCGCACCGGCATACGCCACAATGGCCACACGGTCTTTCGCACGAAGGTTATTCACCAACAGTTTCATCGACGATTTTACCAACGGCAGTTTATCGGCTCCGTACATCGAACCCGAAACATCAATTAAAAACACAAAGTTGCTTGCCGGCAACGTTTCCGATGGAATTTCTTTCGCTTTCACCCCAATGCGCACAATGTTGTGTTTCTTATTCCACGGGCAAACCGCGGTTTCGGTAACAATCCGCACCGGATGCCCGTCCGTAGGTTGCGGGTAATTGTACGAAAAATAATTGATCATCTCTTCCACCCGCACGGCATCTTTTTCGGGCATCTGCCCTTGATTAATCATTCGCCGGATATTTCCGTACGACGCCGCATCCACATCCAGCGAAAACGTGGACAACGGATGCTTAACAGCCGAGAGGAATCGGTTTTCCTTAAACGCTTCGTATTCTTCGGTATTCATTTCACGCGGATACGGCATAACCACCGGCGGCCTGTAATAAGGCCGTTCCGACACTGCAACTCCCATAACGCCTCCCACCACCAAACTTTTTTTCTGCGTGCCATAACCAACAACAACCACTTCTTCCAACAATTCCTCATCTTGTTTTAAAAAGACATCCAGTCGGGAGTTTTTCACTTCAATCTCTTGCCTTTTAAATCCCACATAATCAAAAATCAAGGTTTTGCCTTTTTCGGTTTTAATCCGATACTTCCCGTCTGTATCGGTAACCGTGCCTGAGTTTGTGCCCTTAACCGTTACCGTGGCGCCAATTAACGGCGATTGGTCTTGCGCGTCAAACACCGTTCCGCTCACTTCCATTTCCTGCGCGCGGGCAGAAAAAATAAATCCTGTCATCAGTAGAATCGTCGCGATTCTTTGCAATGTTGTTTTCATACGTTCAATTTTTAGAATGAATAATTTTGAGTTCTGTTTAATAGATACAAATCGGCGCGAAATTCCATAAACAAACCGATAAATTTCTTACTTTTGTGCATCGGGATAAACGGATTGAAACATCAAATAATTGAAAACCAACGCAAACATAGCGAAACTATCGAACGAAGAATTGTTTGAACGGTATAGAAACGGGCATCGGGCAACGTATTTTCACGAACTGTACCGCCGCTATATTCCGATGCTGTACGGGTTGTGCCTGAAATATTTGGGCAACGAAGCCGATGCGCAAGATGCCGTGATGGATTTGTTTGAAGATTTGAATCAGAAGATTACAAAATACAACATAACCAACTTTCATTCTTGGCTTTACACGGTGGCCAAAAACCATTGTTTGTTGAAAATAAGGAAAGAAAAGCAGGTATATTTCCAAGATATTAACGAGACAATTATGGAAAACGGCCACTTTTTTACTCTATTGGATGAAGAGAAGCCAAACGAGGATACATCGGCATTGGAGCATTGTTTGACGGAGCTGAGCGTGGAACAGCGAACGAGCATCGAGTTTTTTTATTACGAAAACAAATCGTACGCCGATATCGTTTCCATCACAGGATACACGCTCGACAAAGTGAAAAGTTACATACAAAACGGAAAAAGAAACCTGAAGAACTGCATTATGCGGTTACAGAACGCCTAAACGGGCAGTAAGAACGATAAAATGCGGTGCAAGATTGAT
>JAUNRY010000295.1 GCA_030539475.1 Bacteroidia bacterium
TTCCACTTTGCCCATAACGTATGTTTTGGGGCCTAAATAAATATCGGCATTCATTACTTCGTCCCAGGTAATGTCTTTTCCTGTGTAGGCAGCAATGCGTCCCATGATGGTAACGAGGGTTGAGTAGGCTTGGTCTTCGCCGTCGTTGATGGTGTTTCCGCTTCTGATGGCGGATACTAAGTTGATGTGTTCCTGAACGAAGGGATTTTTTACCGCCCATTCCGATTGCGTGTCGCCTTCGGCGGGTGTCGGGTATTCCCAGATTACGTTCCCATTCAGGTCGTACAGCCTTCCTGCGGCATCGGCATAGCCGTTCGTGCAATTGATTTGCTCCACTTTTCCGTTGGTGCAGCCGTCTATTTGCCGGGCGGCGCAGTGCGTGCGCATTCCGTTGTCGTACAGGTATTCTATGCTGAAGAAATCGTACTGGTCGCCGGTAACTCTTCGCTGGCGGCCTCCGTATCCGGTGGCTTTTACGGGATTTTTGCCCATGTACCAGTTCATAACATCTACTTCGTGAATAAATTGTTCGGCAATGTGGTCTCCCGATAACCAGCAGAAATTCACCCAGTTGCGAAGCATGTATTCCATGTCTGTCCATTCGGGCCTGCGGCTTCGAAACCACAAGGCGCCACCGTTTCGTATTATGTTGGCTCCGGCAATATCGCCTATTTCGCCGTTGAGTACGCGCCGGCGTGTTTCCATGTAGTCTTTTTGCGACCGGCGGATGGTTCCGCTTATTATGTTGATGTTCAGGTTTTGCGCCCTTTTTACGGCTGCCAGCACTTTTCTTACGCCGAACGGATCTACCGCGATGGGTTTTTCCATAAAAATATGTTTCCGCGCATTTACGGCGGCTTCCACGTGCGCGGGACGGAAATGGGGCGGGGTGCAGAGCAGTATCACATCGATATCGGAATCGATGACTTTCTCGTAACTATCGAAGCCTATGAAGCAATTTTCGTCGGCTATTTCAACGTTTCGTTCTCGCTTCAATATGTCGCGGCAGTGGTTGAGCTGGTCTTGAAAAACATCGCCCAAGGCAACAATTTGAAGGTTTGGCCCGGCATCCAGAAAATCCATGGCCGCACCGGTTCCGCGGCCTCCGCAGCCTACGAGCCCGGCTCTGAGCGGTTTGCCGTCGGGCGCCTGATCGAGCAACACGGGCAATTGCAGTTCTGTTTTTGTGTCTTTTTTTTGCGATGAGCAAGAGCTTAACAGCGGAATACCTCCGGCCATTCCTATGGCGCCGGCCGCTACCGAACTTTTGAGAAAGTTGCGTCGTGATAATTGATTGTTCTGTTCCATAATTGTTGTTATAAATAACTTATGATTGTATCCATTTGTGTTGAAATTTGTTTCAGGTGGTTTCTGTCTCCACCGCCTACTTCGGCCGTGAGCCAGCCGCCCGTGTGATTTATTTCGCTCACGGCTTTCATTACCACCGGCCAGTTGTTGTCGCCTTTCAATAAATCTACTTTGAAGCCTTCCCACAGGCCTTTCGAGTTCATCAGTTCACGGCTGAATTCTTTGATGTGAAGTTTCATGATGCGCCCTTGCAGCGTTTTTATCCAATGTTCGGGCCAACCGTATCGAAGTATGTTTCCGATGTCGAAATACCAACCCACGAGCGGATGGTTTATCTCGTCGATGTATCTTTTGGCTTCAAGCGGGCTGATGAGGAAGTTGTTCCACACGTTTTCCAGCGCTATTTGCATGCCGGTTTTTTCGGCGTACGGAATCAGTTGGCGAATGGCGTTTTGCGAGGTAATGTAGGCTTGTTCGTACGATACTTTATCGTTTACCACGCCCGGCACTACCAAAACCGTATCGCCGCCCATTTCTTTTACTTCTTGCAACGATTTTGCCACAGATTCGATGCACTTTTGGCGTACTGCCGCATCGGGGTCGGAGAGCGGCGAACTCCAGTGGTCTTTGTTTACCACGGTGGGAAGTTCGATGCCCGATGCTGTTTTTGCTTGCAGAACTTCAGACATGCTGAAATCTACGGGGCTGTTGAGCTCTACGCCGTGGAAACCCAGGTCTTTGGCCAGCTTGAATTTATCGGTTAGCGGCAATTCTTCCTGAATCATTCCAAGCCCTAAACTTTTTTTAAGGACAACTTTTTTCGTTGGCTTATTCTGCAAAACCGATGTGGATGCAGATGCAAACGGAGTTATAACCGATGCTCCGGCTATTACTGCCGCGGATTTGAGGAAATTGCGTTTATTCATTTTTTACTGAATGATGAAATTAGAATTTGTAAAGATAGAAAAAAGGAGGGAGATTCGGTTGTGAAATTGCGAAAAAAAGGTTTCAGAAAGAGAAAAGTATGAGGAGATGGGTGAATTTTTTTGATGAAGATCAGTTTTATTACCCAATGGGCTTGGACAGCCATATTTCCATAACCGTAGGCGATTCATTTTTTTATTTTATTGATATGTTTTAAAAAAGAAAAATTAATGAGTTGTTGATTCAATAAACGTAGGTTTGTTTTCTCTCCAAAACACTTCTTT
>JAUNRY010000031.1 GCA_030539475.1 Bacteroidia bacterium
ATTTTTCTTCTTTTGAAAATTCGTACGTTACCTCCTTTTCATACGCCTCCACAATCCTTTGCACCAACTTGTGGCGCACGATGTCTTTCTTGTTGAACTCCACCGTAGCTATGCCGTTGATGCCTTTTAAAACGCGCATCGAGTGAATCAATCCCGATTGTTGCGAACTCGGCAAATCGATTTGCGTGATGTCGCCCGTAACGATCATTTTTCCGTTCATACCCAATCGGGTGAGGAACATTTTTATTTGCGGCTTGGTGGTGTTTTGCGCCTCATCCAAAATGATGACCGCATCGTTCAATGTGCGGCCGCGCATAAAGGCAAGCGGCGCAATCTGTATGATTTTATTTTCGATATATTCTTTCAGTTTCAGCGGCGGAATCATATCTTCCAGCGCATCATAAAGCGGTTGCAGATAAGGGTCGATTTTCTCTTTCATATCACCCGGCAGAAAACCGAGTTTTTCACCTGCCTCCACAGCCGGACGGCTCAATATTATTTTGCGAACCTGCTTGGTTTTCAGTGCTCGCACAGCCAAGGCAATAGCAGTGTATGTTTTCCCTGAACCGGCGGGGCCGATGGCGAAAACCAAATCGTTCTCATCGAACGCTTCCACCAGTTTTTTCTGGTTGGCCGTGCGTGCCAGAATTGGCTTGCCGTTGAGGCCGTGAATGATGAGGTTGTCGATTTTTATTGGCGTTGGCGCTTTGCCTTTCACTATGTCGAGAATATCTTCTTCTTTCAGCACGTTCATTTCGATGCTGTATTTCTCCAGCTCGTGAATTTTTTCTTCGAACAAAGCCAGCTCCCCTTCGTCGCCAATAACTTTAATAACGTTTCCGCGTGCCACGATTCGCAATTTGGGAAATAGCGTTTTGAGCAATTGCAAATTGTTGTTGTTGATTCCGAAAAAGACTACCGGATCTACGTTTTCGAGTATGATTATACGTTCAATCATCCGCCGTTCTTAGAAAAATTGAGTGAATACTGGTAGGCTTTGTTTTCCTGCCCTTCTATATAATTAATAAACGCATTATTCACCAATCTGTTCCCGCCGGGAGTGGGATAATTTCCGGAGAAATACCAGTCTCCGTTGTTGTTTGGGCAAGCATTGTGCAGATCTTCAATGGTTTGGAAAACAATTTTGACTTCGGCCTTAATGTCTTTCGTGGTGAGCATTTGCGCAATTTTGTCGGAAATTTCTTCGTCGGTAAACGGCGCGTAAATTTCTTTCACGTGGTTCACGATTTCTTCCTTTCTTTTGCGGCTTTGCGCCACGCATTTTTCGTAAACTTCGTCTATTACACTTTGCATTCCACGTTCTTTCAGCAACGCGATAGCCGCTTTGAAAGCGATAAATTCGCTCATCCGCGACATATCGATGCCGTAGCAATCGGGATAACGGATTTGCGGAGACGAGGAAACAATGACGATTTTTTTCGGGTCTAACCTATCGAGAATTTTGATGATACTTTGCTTAAGGGTGGTTCCGCGCACGATGCTGTCGTCGATAATAACCAACGTGTCTTTTCCGCGCCGAAGCGATCCGTATGTAACATCGTAAACGTGCGCCGCCAAATCGTTTCTTGAGTTGCCTTGTGCTATAAACGTGCGCAGTTTTATGTCTTTTATCGCCACTTTTTCGGAGCGCACACGTTTTGCAAGGATGCTTTCGATTTCGTCGGGAGTTAGCTCGTCGCTTTTTTCGAGCAACTCAACCGCTTTGTTGTGGTTAAAATGTTTCTCCAAGCCTTCCAACATCCCGAAATATGCCACTTCGGCCGTGTTGGGGATAAAGGAGAAAACGGTGTTGTCGAAATCGTTGTGAATGGTTTCCGCAATTTTGGGTACAAGCAATTCTCCCAGTTTTTTCCGCTCGCGGTAAATGTCGAAATCCGAGCCGCGCGAAAAATAAATCCGTTCGAAAGAACAGGGCGTTATTTTTTCTTTCTTTTCCAGAATCTGTGTGGTTCTGATGTTTCCGTTTCGTTTCACAATGAACGCTTCGCCGGGTTGCAATTCGTGAACATCGTCTTTTTTCAGGTTGAAAGCCGTTTGAATTACCGGGCGTTCCGATGCTACCACGGCCACTTCATCGTCGTAATAATAAAATGCCGAGCGGATTCCCCACGGGTCGCGCAGCGTGAATGTGTCGCCGCAACCGATAAGTCCGCAAAGCGCGTATCCGCCGTCCCAAAGTTTTGAAGCGCGCTTCAGAAGAAACGGAATGTCGAGTTTTTCCTCAATCAAGTGGCTCACTTCCTGCCCGCTCATATTGTTTCGATCCAGTTTATCGTACTGATACTGAACTTCCCTGTCCAGGTAATGCCCGAATGACTCCAGCATCACAAACGTATCGGCGTAATCGCGCGGATGTTGTCCCTCCGAAATCAGTTGCTCAAACATTTCGTCCACGTTTGTCATATTGAAGTTTCCGGCAAGCGCCAAACTGCGCGATGCCCAATTGTTGCGGCGCAACAACGGATGCACATACGTTAAACCGCTTTTGCCGGTGGTGCTGTAGCGCAAGTGGCCGATAAATAATTCCGCGGCGAACGCTACGGATTTTTCCACGAAATCTATGTTGCTTAGCTGTTCAGGAGTGTATTTTTTAAAAGTCTCGTGTATATTCCCAAAAATTTCGGCAATGGCGCTCGATCCTAAGGCGCGTTCGCGAAAAATAAATTCGTTACCCGGCGCGGCTTGCAATTTCACCGCGCCCAGTCCGGCTCCTTCTTGTCCGCGATTGTGCTGCTTCTCCATCAGCAGGTAGAGTTTATCCAAACCGTATTGCCAGGTGCCGTATTTTTTGTAATAATAGTCGAGGGGTTTAAGAAGGCGCACCATTGCGATGCCGCATTCGTGTTTGATGATGTCAGTCATTTAATCTTTTCTGAAATTAAGATACAAATTTACGGCTAATTAAGGAAAAAATGACGGATTTGAAGTTAATTTTTGTGTTCGGATTACGAGTTTCGAGGTGTGGAGCGCGAGGCGCGAGGCAATCTCAAATCAATTCGTATCTTTGTACCACAAAAACCGACTCTTATGATGAATTGGCAACAACTTTTGTCTTCGAAGCGTTTCGGAATGGAAGAATTCCAAGCCGAAAATAAACACGACCGCACGGAATATCAGCGCGATTTTGACCGGTTGATTTTTTCGTCGCCGTTCCGGCGGTTGCAAAACAAAACGCAGGTTTTCCCGCTTCCGGGAAGTGTGTTTGTGCATAACCGATTGACGCATAGCCTGGAAGTTTCGTGCGTGGGGCGTTCGCTGGGCGAAAACGTGGGGCGCGAACTTCGGCGGAAATATCCGGCGTCGGCAGCTCATTTCGAAGAATTGGGAGCAATTATTTCGGCGGCTTGTTTGGCGCACGATTTGGGAAATCCACCCTTCGGCCATTCGGGCGAAAAAGCCATCTCTACGTTTTTTTCGGAAGGGAAAGGACAAAATTTGCGCGAGCAAATAGAAAAAGAAGGAAGCCGATGGACGGATTTCACTTGTTTTGAAGGAAACGCCAATGCCATCCGCCTGCTGATGCATCAATTCAAAGGCCGCCGCCGAGGAGGATTTGCGCTTACATATCCCACGCTGGCCTCCATTGTAAAATATCCGTATTCATCGGAATTGAGCGGCGGAAAAAACAAATTCGGTTTTTTTGCGTCGGAAGAAAACCATTACAAAATCATTGCCGATGAACTGGGTATTCCCCGCGTGGAGCAGCATCCCGTCCGGTATTCCCGTTATCCGCCGGTTTATCTGGTAGAAGCTGCCGACGATATTTGTTATCAGGTAATGGATATTGAAGACGCGCACAAGTTGCGCCTGATATCTACTGCGAAAGTAAAAGAACTGTTTCTCGGTTTTTTTGAAGACGAAAAACGCCGGCGGCGAATGGATAACTTAAATTTGGTAAGCGATGTAAATGAACAAATAGCTTATTTGCGCGCCAGTGTTATTGGGTTGTTGGTGAATGAATGTTCGAAAATTTTTATTGAGAATGAAGAAAAAATTTTATCGGGTGAATTTGAGGGTACGTTGATTAAGAATATTTCCGAAAAATCGCAAGAAGCCTATACAAATTGCTCCAAATTTGCTGTAAAGAATATTTATTTGTCGAAAGATGTACTCGATATTGAGCTGGCCGGATACCGAATTATCGGGTTTTTGCTTGAAAAGCTCGCGGAGGCCATCCAAACGCCTAATCATACTTATTCTAAATTATTGCTGGAGAGAATTCCGGAACAATACGCCCCCTTGTCGGATGATTTATACGCTAAAGTGCAGTCAATCATCGATTATGTTTCGGGAATGACCGACGTTTACGCCCTCGATTTATACCGGAAAATCACCGGAATGGGATTGCCTACCGTCTGATTTCTTGCTTTCAATTTGACATAAAAAAATATTTTTTTATTTTTTATTGAAATTATTTGTTTTGTTTTGATTTCTTTTTTATATTTGCAACGTGGTTTTTTCATAATAGTATTAGATTTAAGGTTAACATGTTTGGCAGGATGTCGGGAGATATCCTGCCAAAATTTTTTTTGAGCCAACTTCCTGCGGTTTTCCCAATAAAAAAACGCCGAAATATTTCCTATCATCCGTAAACTTTTTTAATTTTGTATCAATATTTTACAGTTATGAGAAACAAATTACATTTCATCGCGCTGGTTGCCGTCTCTTTGCTGCTTATAAATTGTTCCAACGATAAAAGATTGCATCGTGAATTGGTAAAGATGGCCCATAAGCTCAATAAATCCGCACCGGCACGGCTCGATGGCCACACTCTCTTTTTAGGAGCCGATGTTACGGACAACAATGTTTTTCAGTATCGGTATCAGATTATTAATACTCCCGACCCACAGTCTAAGATGCAGGCGGTGGAAGAACAAACCAGGATGAATATAAGGGAGGCTTTCAGAATGAATCCCGATTTAAAAATCTTCACGACCAACAACGTGAAAATCGACTACATTTACACCGATTCTCTCGGACAAATCCTAAAAACAATACACATTACACCTAACGATTATAAATAAAAACTTTTACAACTATGAACCGTTACTTTTACATCGACAACGAAGGAAAACAAAAAGGGACTTTTTCCCCCGAAGAGTTGAAACGTGAAAATATCCGCAAAGATACGCTGGTGTGGACACAAGGCATGAGCGAATGGATACGTGCCGCGGATGTCGCGGAATTGAACTTTATTTTCGCGGAAAGCGCCGGCTATTATTCGCCGCAACCTGCTCCGCAGTCGGTAACTCCGCCGCCGGCACAACAGGTTAACTATGGCGCTCCTCAGCAGCAACAACCGATGCCGAAATCGTGGTTAATTGAATCGATATTGGCTACCGTACTTCCGTTTTTTCTTTGCAGCAGCATTTTTAGCCTGCTGGGAGTTATTGGTATTGTGCACGCCTCAAAAGTAGAATCGCTTTATAACCGAGGCGATTATGCCGGTTCGCTGGAGGCCTCCGGCCAAGCGGGAAGATGGACTAAAATAGCCATGTGGATTGGTATAGGGTGGGTTGTTTTGTGGATAATCGCCATTATTCTAATTATCGCTTTCGGTGTTTCTATGTCAGGGTTGAGTGACGTGATCGGCAGTTCGGGATACGAGATTTAACGAGACATGACTGAAAACAATCACATAACTCCGATATCTCAACCATCTGATTTTCAATATTCAATGCAAGGCGATATTCCGCCTTTGAAACCCAACACCTGGCTTTGGCAATCCATTGTAATTACGTTGTGTTGTTCGCCGCTGTTCGGAATTATTGCTCTGGTGAATGCCGTGCAGGTAAATTCGGCCTATTTTGCCGGTGATTATGAGAAGGCCAATCGTGCATCGAAACGGGCAAAGCTGTGGTCTTTAGTGGGTTTAATTACCGGAATTATCTATTACGTTGTAGTAATTGCATTGATGGTTACCGGAAACCTGCCGGCGGAGATGCAGCGGATTGTTGAGGAAAGCCAACACAGTATCTACAACTATTGATTTCAGCGGATTGACAAAAACAAAAAAGATATTCATTGCTGCTGCCATAAGCCTTGTGTTTGTGGCAGCAGTTTTTATGTTTTATTCTTTCGATCCCGAAAAAGTGGCTATATTTCCTCAATGTCCGTTTTTGTTAGTAACGGGTTACGAATGTCCGGGATGCGGCTCGCAGCGCGCCATACACCAGCTGTTGCGCTTGAATTTTAAAAGCGCTTTTTCGCACAATACGCTTATCATATTCCTGATTCCTTATATCTTTCTTGGAATTTATTTGGAGTTTTTCAACAAAAAACACCGCTTCCCGAGGCTGGAAAAGATTTTTTTCGGCAAATGGGCGGCGGTGATTGTGGTGTTGGTAATTGTTGTTTATTGGGTGGTGAGGAATGTGTAAGCATTGGGCTTTGAGCGAAGAGCGTTGAGTGTATTTTTCTCTGCCTTGCGCTATTTACAATTTCTCCTTCAAAAACCTGCCCGTATGCGACTCCTTGCATTTCACAACCGTTTCCGGCGTGCCTTCGCACACGATATTGCCGCCGGCTTTTCCGCCTTCGGGGCCGATATCGATAATGTGGTCGGCGCATTTAATGACTTCCATGTTGTGTTCGATAATTATAACCGTGTGCCCGCGTTCGATAAGCGCGTTGAAGGCGCTGAGCAGCGTTTTAATATCGTGAAAATGCAATCCCGTTGTCGGTTCATCGAAGATGAAAACGGTGGGTTCTGATTTTTCTTCACCCAGATAAAATGCCAGTTTCACGCGCTGATTTTCGCCGCCCGACAGCGTTGAGGACGATTGGCCGAGTTTAATATACCCCAATCCCACATCCTGCAACGGCTTCATTTTCTTGGTGATTTTCTTTTCCGTCGTACCTTTTTGTGCGCCAAAAAACTCGATTGCCTGGTTGATGGTCATTTCCAGTACATCGTGAATAGTAAAACCTTTGTACTCTACATCCAGAATTTCCGGCGAAAACCGTTTGCCGTGACACGATTCGCATTCCAGCCGGATATCGGCCATAAACTGCATTTCCACCGTAATGGTTCCTTCGCCCTTGCACTCGTCGCACCGGCCGCCTTCCACGTTGAACGAGAAATGTGCCGGGGTGTAGCTCATTTGCTTCGCAAGCGGCTGTGCGGCAAAAAGTTTACGGATTTCGTCGTATGCCTTGATATACGTAACCGGATTGGAGCGGGTGGAGCGCCCGATGGGGTTCTGGTCAACAAACTCCACCGATTTGGCCAGTTTCAAATCGCCCGAAATGGAATTGAATTCTACTTGCTCCAACGGGCTTCCTTTGTAGTAATTATGCAACGCGTTGCTCAACACATCGTTCACGAGCGAAGATTTCCCCGAACCGCTCACGCCCGTAACCACGGTCATAACGTTGAGCGGAAATTTCACGTCGATATTCTTCAGGTTGTTTTGCCGCGCACCTTTCACCTCGATGTAGTTGTTCCATTTGCGGCGATGTTTCGGAACTTCAATTTTTTCTTCTCCCGTCAGGTATTTCACCGTGTAACTGTCGGTGTTTTTCACCAGTTCCGATACCTTTCCCTGATACATTACTTCGCCGCCGAGCCTTCCCGCTTTTGGGCCGATATCGAGAATATAATCCGCTGCGCGGATAATTTCTTCGTCGTGTTCCACCACCACAACCGTGTTGCCTAATTGTTGCAGTTGCTGCAACACTTTGATAAGCAGGTGAGTGTCGCGTGAGTGCAACCCGATGCTCGGCTCATCCAAAATATACAGCGAGCCAACCAGGCTGCTCCCCAGCGACGATGCCAGGTTTATCCGCTGGCTTTCGCCCCCCGAAAGGGTGTTCGACAACCTGTTCAGTGTAAGGTAGCCCAATCCCACGTCGAGCAGAAACAGCAGGCGGTTGTTTATTTCCGTCAACAGCCGCTCGGCAATGGCAGCATCGGTTTCGTTGAGTTGCAGGTTATCGAAAAAAGGCTTTAGCTCCGTTATGGGCAAAAGTACCAGTTCGCTCACGTTTTTGCCGCCTATTTTCACAAATCCGGCTTCCTTTTTCAATCGGGCGCCTTTGCAAACGGGGCAAACGGTTTTTCCCCGGTAGCGCGCCAGCATAACACGATACTGGATTTTATACAGGTTTTCTTCCAGCATCTTGAAGAAATCGTTGATGCCGTAGATTCCTAAATTTTGTCGCCCGTTCCACAAAATGTCTTTTTCTTCGTCGTTCAAATCGTAGTACGCCCGGTGAATGGGGAAATCGGCCTTGTAGGCGTTGTGCACAAATTCCCGGCGCCATTCGCTCATTTTTTCGCCTTTCCAGCATTGCACGCACTCTTCCTGAACCGACAGGCTTTTGTCGGGGATTACCAGATTCTCGTCAATCCCGATTACTTTACCGAAACCTTCGCATTTGGGACACGCGCCCACGGGGCTGTTGAAATTGAACATGAGTTCCGACGGCTCTTCAAACGTGATTCCGTCGGCTTCGAAACGGTTGGAAAAAGTGAAAGTTTCCGTGCCGTCTGGTGTCCAGAATCGAACGATGCACTCGCCTTTCCCTTCCAGAAATGCCGTTTCCACCGAATCCGACAAGCGGTTAATAACCGATTTGTCACCGGAACACGACAACCGGTCGATTACCAGCAAAACATCTTTCGCGTCCGGCATTTTCTTGTGCTCCAGCAACTCGTCTATTCTGTAAAAGGTATCGCCCACGTCCACGCGCGAGAAACCTTCTTTCATCAGGATATCGAGTTGTTCGGGCAACGTTCTGTCGTTCCGCAACTGAATGGGAGTGAGCACCGCCATACGTGTGCCATCCCTGTATTCGAGCATTTTGGCAATCACGTCGCTCACGTTGTGTTTTTTTACTTCGGCGCCGGAAACGGGCGAAATGGTTTTGCCGATGCGGGCGAAGAGTAACCGCAGGTATTCGTAAATTTCGGTGGATGTGCCGACGGTTGAGCGCGGATTTCGGGTATTTACCTTTTGCTCGATAGCGATGGCCGGCGGAATGCCGTGAATGAAATCGCACTCGGGCTTGTTCATCCGGCCGAGGAATTGCCGCGCGTACGAAGAAAGGCTTTCCACATAGCGACGCTGGCCTTCGGCATACAGCGTATCGAAAGCCAAGCTCGATTTTCCGGAACCGGATAGTCCGGTAATAACGGTAAATGTATTTCGGGGGATAATTACGTCGATATTTTTTAAGTTATTGACGCGTACACCTTTAAGTTGTATTTGCTTTTCGCTGTTCATAAATTTCAATTCAACCTGCAAAGATAGTTGAATAATGAAAATTATCAATTACAAATTTCAAATTACTAATGGAAAACGTTCTTTTGGCTTGATATATAAGCGTTCAATTCATGAAATTCTATTTGATGGTTTGTTTTTTTGTTTTATCTTTGTTCAACCAATTGAATAGAAAATGGAAACAACAACTAAACCCAAACCGAGAAAAAAGGCTGCTTCGCTTCCCCAAAAAGACAAGGAGCCGAAAAAACTTTCGCAATTCGGCAAAGCTATGTTGAAATACAAGGGCTGGGGCGAAATTGTGGATATGGAAGCCGTGTTGAAGTAAAATTATAATATTATGCGGTGTTTGATTGATACCAATATTTTGGTTTTTGCCGTCATAGACAATTCCAATTTAGACGAAAATACTTCGGCCATTCTCAACAATTACGAGAATATTATTTACGTGAGCGCGATAAGTATTTTTGAAGCGTTGCATTTGTATGAGAACAAGCGCATTAAAACCAAATTTAAAAGCGCGGATGATTTTTTGCGAGCCATAGAAATTGATTTCAATCCACGCATTTTACACACCAAAGCTGAGCATTTCAACACGTATGCCCGTTTACCTGTGGTGGCAAAGCACAACGACCCCATAGACCGCGTTATTATTTCACAGGCCATTACCGAAAAACTCACGCTCATCAGTTCCGACCGGAAATTTCAACACTACAAAGAGCTGGATTTTATTTACAACCATCGCTGAATTTTTGCTTGTAAAGAATAGCGATGGCTTAACTGACCGTAGGGAGAAATCTATTGCGATGTTCAAACAACCACGATTTCATTCCACAGCAATTCTATTTCCGTATTACTTCGCATCAAACCAAAAAAATAATTACTTTTGTTAATCTATTCATTTCAATTGAACAACAATGACAGATTATTTGTCCGATTTATCACACGAGTTTGCCCTGCCGTTTACCAATCCGGTGCTTGTTTTCTCGCTACTTCTGCTCATAGTTCTTCTGGCTCCGATGCTGCTCAAGCGGCTCAATGTGCCGAGTATTATCGGGTTGATTCTCGCGGGGGTAATTATCGGGCCGTTCGGCTTGAATTTTATTGATAGCGGCAACCAGGGGGTATCGATGTTTTCAACCATCGGGTTGCTGTACATTATGTTCATTGTGGGGCTGGAGCTCGATTTGAACGAGTTTATCGCCAATAAAAACAAAAGCCTTGTTTTCGGCCTTTTTACGTTTATTATTCCGTTAGCCATAGGTTTCCCCGTTATTTATTATCTGCTGGGATACGGTTTCAACGCCAGTTTTCTCACTGCCAGCATGTTTGCAACGCATACGCTGGTAACTTATCCCATTGTAAGCCGTTTGGGGGTTTCTAAAAATCAGGCGGTGGCCATTACGGTTGGCGGAACCATTCTGACCGATACGGCCGTGTTGATTATTCTGGCACTTATTTTATCGAACAGCGGCGGCGGATTGGATTTCTCTTATTTGCTGAAGCTGCTCATTTCGCTGAGTGTTTTTTCCGTGATTGTTTTTCTGCTTATTCCGCGCGTTGCCAAACGTTTTTTCCAGAAAGCCGAGGGTGAGAAATACCTGCATTACATTTTTGTGCTTTTCGTGGTGTTTTTCTGCGGATTCCTGGCCGAACTCGGCGGCATTGAGCCCATTATCGGCGCGTTTGCAGCGGGGTTGGCGCTGAACAGGCTGATTCCGCATACATCGGCGCTGATGAACAGGATTGAGTTTTTCGGGAACTCGCTTTTCATTCCCATCTTTTTAATTTCCGTGGGAATGATGGTGGATGTGTCGGTCATTTTCAACGGTATCGGAACGTTGGTAATTGCTTTTACGCTAACGCTGACGGCAATTTTCGGAAAATGGCTGGCTGCATTTTTCACCCAGGTGATTTTTAAGTATTCGAAAACGCAGCGAAATATTATTTTCGGCCTGAGCAGTTCGCATGCCGCCGCAACCATAGCGGTTATTATTGTGGGGTACAATGCCGGCATTCTGGACGTATATATCCTGAACGGAACAATTGTGTTGATTTTGCTCACCTGCATTGTGGCATCGTTTGTTACACAACGCTCGGCCAAGCTGCTTGCCATTAGTGAAGAAAATGATCCGTTTGCAGAGTCGGGGCTGGGCGCGTTCGCGCAGGAAAAAATATTAGTTCCCATAGCCAATCCGTTTAATATTGGGCATCATGTGGAGCTGGCTTTGCTGATGAAAGACAAAAAGTCGGTAAATTCCGTTTCGTTGCTGGGGGTGGTGCTCAACAACGAAGAGGCCGAAAAAAACATTGTAAGTTTCCGAAAACAACTTCAGGATTTTGTGCAAAATGCCACCGCCGCCGAAGTTGCAGTGGATATTATTACCACCATCGACCACAATACAGCCAGCGGAATTGTGCGCACGGCGCGCGAACTGATGACCGATATTGTGATTCTGGGTTGGCCCGGAAGAACCGGCCTGCTGGAAAAGTTGCTGGGCGACAAGGTTGACCTGATTATTAAAAACGTGGATAAAAACATGTTTATCTGCCACATTGAGCAGAAATTAATTACGCACAAGCGTATTGTGGTTGTTTCGCCGCCGCTTGCCGAACTCGAAATAGGCTTTAACCTGTGGCTCGATAAAGTGGTGAAGATGTCGCAGGAATTGTCTCTTCCCATATTGCATTTAGGGCATCCCCATACGCAGGAAGTAATAGCGAAGCGAAAAAATACCGGCGCTCCGTTTACTTTCAAACCGTTTACCGATTGGCACAATCCCTTATCGTGCGGCGATCATATCAAGGAAGATGATATCATCATTTTTGTTTCTGCTCATCAGGGATACATTTCGCACATGTCGGTACTCGATAACTTGCCCACCCGTATCGAAGAGCGTTTCCCGCATCACAGCCGCATAGTGGTTTATCCCAAACAACGGATTGTGGGAGGCTTGCTCCACAGCGACGACTCTCTCTTTGTTCCGTCTAATTTTTAAATTATGCAGATTTTTCGTTATACATTGATTCCGTTATTTGCGCTGATATTGGTTGGGTGCGGCGTGTCGAAAACGGCACTTACAAGAACAGCCGACCCCACCCCCAAACGCGAGTTTCGCGGTGTATGGGTTCAAACGGCGTTTCAAGACCGATACCGGAAGATGAACAGCGCCGCCATGAAACATTATCTGGCTGAAATGATCCGTGAGTTTGACGAAGCGGGCATCAACGCCGTAATTTTTCAGGTGCGCCCCGAGGCCGACGCGTTTTATCAATCGGACATAGAGCCGTGGAGCCGTTTCCTGACCGGAGTGCAAGGCAAAGCGCCCGACGACCCGACATTCGACCCGCTGGCATTCCTCATCGACGAGTGCCACAAGCGCGGAATGGAACTGCACGCGTGGCTAAACCCTTACCGGGTGCAGGCCGGCGCGAACAGCCCCTTGGCGCCCAATCATCTTTACAGGCGCGAACCCGAACGGTTTTTACAGTACGGCAACCAGTTGTTTTTCGACCCCGGCCTGCCCCAAAACCGCGGATATATCTGCGATGTGGTGCGCGATATCGTTTCGCGTTACAACGTGGATGCCATCCACATGGACGACTATTTCTACCCCTATCCCATTGCCGGAACGCCTTTCCCCGACGAACGCAGTTTTAACACGTATGCCGCATCACAAGGATTTTCTCCTTCGCAACGCGACGATTGGCGGCGCAACAACGTGAATTTGCTCATTCAACAGCTCAAATACACCATTGCCGGCACAAAACCGTGGGTGCGATTCGGCATAAGCCCGTTTGGAATTTACCGCAACAAGCGCAACGACCCCAACGGAAGCGATACCAACGGGCTGGAAAACTACGGCGACCTCTATGCCGATATTAAACTGTGGGTGGAAAAAGGATGGATTGATTATAACCTGCCGCAACTTTACTGGGAAATAGGCCACGAACGTGCCGATTATACCACGCTGTTGCATTGGTGGAACGCCCATAATTTTGAGCAGCCGCTCTATATAGGGCAGGATTTGCAGCGCAGCATAGACAAAAACGAACTCGACATTAAAATTCGCCAATCGCGCCAAATGTCGTTCGTGCACGGTAATTGCTATTGGTACGGCTATCTGGTGCTCGAAAATTCCGGCGGAGTTGCCAACGCGCTTAAAACCACCTTGCATCGGACAAAAGCCCTGATACCCGCTTACACGCACATGCACAAAGGCCGGCCGGCAAGAGTGAAAAAGCTCACGCAGGTGTTTACCGAAGATATGCACTTTCTCACGTGGGAGCACCGCAAGCAGCCCCGAAATCCCGAAACGGCGCAGAAATTCGTCGTTTACCGTTTTCGCCGGGGCGAAAGCGTTGATATTGGCCGTGCCGAAAATATTGTAGCGGTAACCCCCGATAACTTTTTTGTACTGCCCTACGAAGGCGGAAGAAATGGCTACACCTATGCGGTTACGCCGCTGGATGCCTTTTGGAACGAGGGGAAACCGGCGCGGGTGAAAGTGAAACTCTGAACGAAGTATTTCTGTAAAGTTGCTTTTCGGGTAAAAGTTTGCGAAATGTTGGCTTCAAAGTTTGTTTGAAAGGTAAAAGTTTGCGAAATGTTGGCTTC
>JAUNRY010000032.1:0-3462 GCA_030539475.1 Bacteroidia bacterium
CCCTGGCTTTCATTCGGGTTGGCAGTTTCTGTTATCTCTCCTGCCATATATTGCCTGATTCTTTCCATTACATCATCAGGGAACAACGGGTTGGTTCTTCCCGCGTTTGCCTGTCCTACGTTAAAATATTGTGCAAAACGATAGGAATCCAACATATCGGGGATGTTGGTCGGGCGCGTCCAACGGAAGTTATTGGAATAAGTAGTGGTTACTTTTCCTCTTTGTCCCGATTTTGTGGTAACCAGTACCACGCCAAACGGCGCACGCGAACCGTAAATAGCTGCCGATGCAGCATCTTTCAACACGGAAATGCTGGCAATGTCTTGCGGGTTAATGTTGTTAAGGCTTCCTTCTACACCGTCAATCAAAATAAGCGGGGAAGCGCTTGAACCTGTGCCTAAATTACCGGTTCCACGAATGTTCATAGAAGGATTGGCATCGAGGCGGTTACCTTGATTGCTCACATTGATGTTCAATCCCGGCACCACACCCTGCAAAGCCTGCACGGCAGACGATACGGGGCGTGATTCCAATGCTTTGGTATCAACACTGGCAACGGCGCCCGTTAAGTTCACCTTCCTTTGCGTACCGAAACCCACAACCACCACTTCGTCCAGCAATTCCGTATCCGAAGCCATGACCACATCAATGGTGGTGCGGCCGTTTACGGCAATGGTTTGTGTGGCTAAACCCACGTAACTGAAAACGAGGTTGCCGTTTGCGGGCACATTGTTCAGCGTGTAGTTTCCGTCAATATCGGTAGTGGTTCCAACGCCCACACTACCTTCCACAATAATGGTTGCTCCAATTACGGTTTCACCCGTTTCGTCCGTAACTGTGCCGTGCACATCCACGTTTTGAGCAAACACTCCCAAGGACATTGTCCACAACATAGCAAACAGCAGCCCTTTCCACTTAGATTTTGAATGTTTTCCTTTCATTCTTTCGTTTTTTTTAAAATTAATACTGATTTATCTATCACTTGTTATATATTTAAATATGACATTTCTTTAATAAATTTGAGACGAGCTAAAATAAAAAACCCGCTTTTTGCTCTTGCCTATGGGGCAAGTGAGCAAAAAGCGGATTGCTTATGCATAAAAACGAAATGTTTATCGGTAAGAGAACGGCATATAAAGTTAATAAACGCGAAATACCCCCCCCGAATTAACATTCGTTAACCCGATGATAGGCAAGTCATTTCTTCTCTTGTATGTGTTTGTTTTTAGCACTCTCTATTATTTTATCAGTACGGTTAATACTTTTATTGAAGCGAATGTAGATACAATTTACAATATTTAGACTGTACTGTGCTGTATCGTCGATGATGCAAAAATACACACTACGGGTTAAATAAACCTAATAATTTTATATGTTATATAACATAATTTATAATAAAATCTCCATGGATATACTATAATAAACTGATTTTAAGGTATATGCAATGGAGTATTCAATCCAATAATAAAATTGTTTTTTCATTATATCGTTGTGATAATATACGAAGGAGTAGCATCACAATTTTAGAGAAAATTTCATTATTGCCCGGCAAAATATCCCGAAAGGAGTAAAATATGAATAACCGTGTTTGAAACGTGCGATAGCAATGCAACTCGCTACCCTAAACCCGACCCGGGGCTTTAATAGTTCAGCCCGCTTCGGAGCCGGGATATGAGGGATATTGGGTGATGCGATTTCCGCTTCGCATTGCTTTGATTTGAGCCCTCTTTAACCCAAAACCGTTTTGGAAATCCCAAAATGCCACTACTGTGCGCTTTATTTTTTACGAAGCCATAGGCATCGTGTCCCTAAACCTCACCTTGAACCATTTAATTTCCACATACATTCAACGCCTTTTCCAAAACCTGAACAGTTACAGGCGTATCATCGCAAATTTCGCCGTCCACTACTAATTTCTGCGTGGGAAAAGTCTCCAATTTCACGGTTTTTCCCCTGAAGTGTTTCACGTATTCACTGTTTTCGGCCGGTTTTTCGTTGAGTAGCTGAACCAGCGTTTCGGCAGCCTGCAATTTGTTTTCCACATTCACGATAACGGTTACGTCCAACAACCCGTCGTCGGGAGCCGGTTCTTCTCCGCCTTGCGCGAAAATGGAAGTTCGCGGAGCCGTATTGGCTATGGTTACGCTTCCGGTTTGAAAAGTGTGGGTTTGCCCGTCCACCGTGAGTTTGGCGTCGAAAAGGCCGGTATTCTCCACGTGGCGCAACCCTGCGATGACATATCCAAACGCGCCCCATTCATCTTTCAAATCTCCTTCGGCCAACTCGGTCATGCCTCGTTCCAGGCCGGCTCCGGCGAGAAGCAGCATATAGCAATCGTTGGCTTTGGCGATATCTATTTTGCTGGTTTTGCCGGATGTGATGATGGCGCACGCTGTTTCTATGGGTTTCAACCGAATTCCGTCTCCATAAAGCGATGACGCGAAGGCGTTGCTCGTCCCCAACGGAATTATTCCCAACAACGCGTCGGTATGAACCAGGGCTTGAGCCACTTTTCCAATTGTGCCGTCGCCTCCGGCCGCGACTATAAATTTCTTTCCGCTGTTTATCAATTTGGCAGCAATACCGTTAGCAGATTCGTTTTCTGAAATCTGATGAAAAGACATATCGAAAAAACTCCCCAATAATTCCCGAATCTTGTCGAGTTTTTCTTCGCTTGCACCGCCCGAAGCCGGATTGTAAATGATATGCAGTTCGTCGGATTTTTTCTCCATAGCAATACCAAAACTGTTCAGGCTGGCGAATTGGCGCGTGTTGGGCTTCACGTTCGGACGAATTTTTCTGACTTCGTCAATCAAATCCTGATACGTTGCCTGAGGATTCAAAAACTTGAGGTACGCAAGCAGTACCGTTACCGATCGCCCTTGTCCCAAAGCGCAGTGAATAAGCACCTCCTTGCCGTTTTTTCGTTGTGTGTCAATCCACCTTACAGCCATTTCCAGCTGACTCTTTCGCGGACTGTGGTGGTCCATGACAGGTATGTTTAGGTATTCAACCTCTTTGTCCAGAAATTGAGTTTCAATAGCGTCAAACTCAGCCGTAACATCGAGTACGGCATTAACTGGGCTTTCCTTAAGCACCTTTAAATCCGTAAAAACCAATCGTCTGCTAAGCCACAGGCCATCGCCCACTTTTTGCAGCGGCGGGACAATATCTTTTGAGCGGGCAACCAAATTAAACACAGTTGCGCCCAACAAAACAGGAAATATGGCCATCTTTATGTAAAAAGGCAACCGGCCGCCTTGGTTTTTGAAAAGCATTTCGCCAAAATTCGCGAAATAGGCAGTTGCGTAGTAGAGCGACGAAAGCGATATCCAGATTAAGATAATTTGCAGAATACGGGGCGCGTAGAAACTGAGTACGGCAACAAGAACCGAAAAAATCAAGTAGATGTATCCTCTGTTCATAATATTGTTGTTCGTTTTTGTGTTAAATGGATGATTT
>JAUNRY010000032.1:3562-8697 GCA_030539475.1 Bacteroidia bacterium
GTTTTGAGGAAACAGAGTTTGTCAGGTAATCAAAAAGCGCGTCGCAGTTAATCCGCAACACGCTTTTTTGTCTTTGTTCTTTTGCCTTTGTTTCTTGTTCTTATTCTGATCTATAGAAGATTGCTTGCCAATTCCGACAATTCACTCCGCTCCCCTTTTACCAGATTCACGTGCGCGAAAATGTGCTGCCCTTTCATTTTATCAATCATATAAGCCAGGCCGTTGGATTGCGAATCGAGATAAGGCGAATCTATTTGCTGCAAATCGCCGGTGAAAACCATTTTGGTGTTTTCGCCCGCGCGGGTGATGATGGTTTTCACTTCGTGGGGGGTGAGGTTTTGTGCCTCGTCAACAATGCAGTAAGTTTCGCTCAGGCTGCGGCCGCGAATAAAAGCCAGCGCTTCAATTTCGAGTTTTCCCGATTTCTGCATCTCGTCTAAAGAACGAAGTTCGGCGCTGTTTGGGCCGAGCTGCGATTTTATCACGTTCAGGTTATCGAACAGCGGCTGCATGTAAGGGGCAATTTTCTGCTTTTCGTCTCCGGGCAAATATCCCAGATCTTTGTTGGACAAAGAAACGATAGGGCGAGCCAGCAAAATCTGATTGTACTGCTTGCTCTGTTTCATGGCCGCGGCCAGCGCCAGCAGGGTTTTGCCGGTTCCGGCTTTTCCGGTAACGCCCACCAGTTTAATGTCGGGATCGTTCAACACGCCCAGCGCGAATGTTTGTTCGGCGTTTCGGGGTGTTATGCCGAAACTGGGTTCCTTGTCCACGCGGATTATTTTTTGCGTGAACGGGTTGTACCTTGCCAACACGCTGTTGCGTTCGCTTTTCAACACAAAAGAATCGTTGGGAACGAGCGGATTTTCGAAAGTGAACTCATCCACATCTACTCCGGTGGGTTGCGCGTAAATTTTGTCAATTAAATCGGGGTTGATGCCTTCTATAACTTGCTCTCCGCGTCCGAACACATCAATATCCACTACTTTGTCGTTGATGTAATCTTCCACCAAAATGCCCAGCGAACGCGCTTTCATGCGCAGGTTGATGTCTTTGGTAACGAGAATGGATTTCATTTTCGGATGTTTTTCGGCCACATCCAGTACGGTGGAGAGAATTCGGTTGTCGTTGGTTCTTTCGGGAAACGCGTTCTCTATTTTATCATGCGTTCTGGAGCTGTTCACGATGTACAATTTTCCGCGCCCTACGCCCAAATCGGCACCCGATTTAAACAAGTTATCGTCGGTAATCAAATCCAGTTCGCGCACAAATGCCCGCGCATTGAAATTGATTTGCTCGTTACCTTTTTTAAATTTGTCGAGCTCTTCGAGAACTACAAACGGAATGTAAATGTCGTTTTCTTCGAAATTTTCAATAAAACTGTAATCGTGAAGAATCACGTTCGTGTCGATGATAAAATTTTTCTTGCTTGCCATATACTATATTTTTTGTGGTATGTTTCACGCTTGTTTTGGTAATAAAATTCTTTGTTATTAACGCAAAGGAAAGATTTTTGTTTCAGTTTAAGGCTAAAATTTGTATAAATGAGACCAGATATTCGTAAAACTACACAAGATCAGCTTCGGCTCATCTCCTCCGAGCGATTTCTGGCGGCATCCAGCACCCCTTCGAAATGCTTTCCTATGTTATGCGTGCGAAAATAATCCAATCCGGCCTGGGTGGTTCCGCCTTTGCTGGTAATGTTGCGAATGAGTTCTTCGATGCTGTAATTGGCCTGGTTTTCGGCAAAATAATGGGTAGCGCCTTCGGTGAGCCCCAGCAGCAACTCATCGAGCACGTTTCCGGGAAGGTCGAATTCGCGCATTTTTTCCTTGAAAATCTGAATAAACGCCAGAATAAATGCCGGCCCGCTCCCGAAAACCGATGTAAAAAGGTCGAAGCCGTCTTCGTTCAGTTTCACGGCTTTGCCCAGTTTGGTGAGGACGTTGAAAATTTCTTCCGTTCGCGGATTTTGGGGTTGATTGGTGGCAAAAGCGGTTACCGATTTCCGGTAAGCCATGGCCAAGTTGGGCATTATGCGCACCACAGGCAGGTTTTTTCCCAAATAATCTTCCACGAAAGCAATTTTTTTTCCTGCCACGGGAGTTACAATCAGCTTTCCGGTTAAATCGAGCGGTTGCAATTGTTCCAAAACGCCCTTACTATCTTGCGGTTTTATGCCAAGCCAAATCACATCGGCAAACGAAACCAACGCTTCGATATGGTCGAAAAAAAGTATGTCCGCCTCTTTTTTGCTTCGGGCAAAATAAGCAAACTGTATGTTGTTTACACTTTTAAGCCCTTGATAAACTGCTTTGGCAAGGTTGCCGAAACCGATAAAACCGTAGTTCATGTTTGATGTTTGATGTTTAGAGTTAGGGGGTAGATTTTTTGTTCTCTTTGCTTAATGCTCCATGCTCTTCGCGGAGAATTTCGTAAACGGGATTCCGCCGTTCATTGCTTTCACAATGTAATTTGCCCGCTGCCCGTTCACAATCCACATTTTCACACCGTGCTTCATACAGATATCTGCCGCGTGCACTTTCGATGACATTCCCCCCGTTCCCAACATGGATTCTTTTTCTTCGATGCAATGCATAATCGCGTTCAAGTCCGAAACATGGGTAATCAGTTCCGCATCCGGGTGCAAGTGCGGGTTGCAGGTGGAAATTCCGTCGATATCGGACACGAGAATAAGCAAATCGGCGTCTATGATAACGGAGACCAAGGCGGAAAGTTTATCGTTATCGCCCAACACAATTTCTTCGATAGAAACCGTGTCGTTTTCGTTTACAATAGGAATGTAATCCACTTCCCACAGTTTGTTGATGGTGTTGCGGGTGTTTTCGTTGGCCGTATCGTTTTCGAAATCGCGGTACGTGAGCAGGATTTGCGCGATATTCAGTCCGAACGTGCGGAAAATATCGTCGTACAATTCCATCAATTTGGTTTGCCCGATGGCGGCCATTGCCTGTTTGGAATCCACGTTTTTGTGGTATCCGTTTATCTCCACGAATTGGCGTGCGGTGGCAATGGCGCCCGATGAAACGATGACGATGTCGAATTCTTTTTTCAGCTCCACAAGTTGCCGCGCCAAACTTTCAATTACCGCGAACGATATGCGGTTTGTTCCCGCCGTGAGCGTGGATGTACCTATTTTTATAACGAGTTTCTTTTTCATAACAGACTATTAGAGTCAAGAACCAAAATCCAAGACTTTTTTTGAGCAATTGTTATTCGCGGATATGGCCATCGCCGTAAACAAACCACTTGTTGGTAACCAATTCCTGCGCGCAAATGGGACCGCGAAAATGCAGTTTCTGCGTGCTGATGGCAATTTCCGCGCCAACGCCGTATTGCCCGCCGTCGGTAAACCGGGTGGAAGCGTTGTGATAAACGGCTGCACAATTCACTTTCTGCATAAAAGCATCGGCTTTTTGAATATCGTTTGAAACGATCACGGCCGAATGTCCGCCGGAATATCGATTTATCATCCCGATGGCTTCGTTTATATCATTCACCAACGCGAAATATATTTTCGGTGCCATAAACTCTTCAAAAAGCACCTTTTCGTCGTCGGTAACGTTGATGGAAGCGTTTAATTCGGAAATTTCCGCACTTCCCCAAACTTCAATTCCTGCGCGGTTGAGTTGCGAAACAAAATTCGCGATGTTGTCTTCCAAGCCGGAGATGTTTTTGTTAATCAGAACTTTGTCTAACGCGTTGCACACGCTGATTCGTTTTTTCCCGTTGATGATGAGCCGGATGGCCATTTCTGCGTCGCAATCATCATCAACGTACATAAAATTGTTGCCGCGCCCGCTCACAATCACCGGAACCGACGCGTTTTCGGTTACAAAGCGGATGAGATTGTCGCCGCCACGCGGAATGATAACATCAACCTTGCGCGTATTCTCTTGGATGAGTTTTTGCGTTTCGTGGCGAGACAAATTCAGGTATTCCACAAAATTTGCATCAAAACCGTTTTCGGATAAGGCTTGCTGCCACAAACCGGTGAGGTAAATGTTTGTGTTGAACGATTCTTTTCCGCCTTTCAGCAAAATGCGGTTGCCGGCTTTGAATGCGGTTGCCGCAGCTTCAATGGTTACATCGGGGCGCGATTCGTAAATAATAAGAATGGCGCCGAAAGGAACCGTGCGGTTTACGATTTTCAAGCCGTCTTGGCGGGTAAGTTCGTACAGCGTTTTTCCTTCGGGGTCGTCTTGTGAAGCCACTTCGCGAAGCGAGCGAATCATTCCGTCCACCTTGTTTTCATCTACTTTCAGCCGGTCGCGCATCGACTCATCCATATCGGAATAAGCGCGCATATCCAGCTCGTTTTTTTGCAGGATTTCCGGCTTATTTTTATCCAGTAAATCCGCTAAACCGAGTAAAACATTATTTTTTCCGGAGATAGCCATACTTTCGTTGAATTGATTGATGTCGTGTTCGAGGCAAGTCAGGCAAGCAAACGGATACTCATAAAATGACGTCCATTGCCGCAAGCCTATACCTCCCTGTTAAAATATAAAAAAGAAATAAATTAAGGAGCAAAGGTAGCATTTTATTCTAAAAAACACAGAGAATACCTCAAATTGTTTCCGAACTATTGTTGTTTGTATGAATTGATAACAACGCCCGGTAATGAAACCTATTTAAAGATGTCGATTATCTCACTTTATGTGTAAAAAATGTGTAAAAAATCACATTTTCCGCACGAAATAATGGAAACAGGAGTATCTGAGTGATTGAGGTCTGAGGCGGGGAAAGTATCTGTCAAACCCCGGAGTGTATTTTTGCCTTTTTCAAAATATCAAATGTCCAATCAGATAGATACAGTGGAATATTTAGTGTATTTCCGTTTAATGTAAACTCCTTTAACGAATAAAGGATTTTTACCTTAGGCTTGAATTTCGATGTATATACCGACAAACTTTTGCCACTTACACGATGTTCCGATTTTACTTCCACGGGTATGACAATGACACCGTGCTGTATTAAAAAATCTATTTCCGCGCGGTTTTCCGAACTCCAATAATACGGCTCGACGTCAAATACCGAAACCAATGATTGTAAAACAAAATTTTCGGTTAACGCGCCCTTAAACTCAATGAACCCCGGAGTATCGGAGAGAA
>JAUNRY010000032.1:8707-11484 GCA_030539475.1 Bacteroidia bacterium
TACTTCGGGCGATAATTTTGCCATACGTCGTAATAATCCGCAATCGCTTGCATATACTTTAAACGCCGTTAATTCGCGGTAAGCGCTTAACGGAATCCCCGGTTTTGAAACGTTGTACACGCGATGGATTAACCCCGCTTCTTCCAACCAAAGCAACGCGTCTTCGTATTCTCGTGCCCTTGCTCCTGTTTTAACCACACGGTAAATAAATTTGCGGTTTTCTTTTGCCAATTGCGACGGAAGAGAATTCCACAGGTTGCGAATGCGGTGAATTTCGGCAGGTGAAGCATATTTTGAAAAATCCAACGTATATAAATCCAAAATATACTGTAACTTATCTTCAACGGCCTGCATCCCTTCATTATTCAACAAAGATACGAGGGCTTCCGGCATTCCCCCACAAATCAGGTAACGCCTGTAATGTTCTTCCAGTTTATTTTTAATGATTTCAGGCAGTGCGGCAATAGCATCTAATGTATCAATATATTGATATGTTTTATTGTCAGACGATTGTAAAAATTCCTTGAAAGTGATGGGAAATATCGTCTTAATTTCAATTTTACCTACCGGAACCGACATTTGTTTATTGCGCACAGCGACACCAAGCAGTGACCCCGCTCCGATTATGTGATATTCCGGAGCATCTTCGTAAAAGTACTTTAAACTGTTGAGCGCACCTTCGCACGACTGAATTTCATCGAAGATTATCAGTGTTTTACCGGCTACAATGGGTACATCGGTAAATAAGGACAAATCGTTGATGATTCTTTTCGTATCTTTGGTTTTCCGAAAGATATCGGCCAGTTCGGTAGTTTTATCAAAATTAAATTCAGCGATAAATTCAAAATTAGCTTTTCCGAACTCTCTCATCACCCATGTTTTACCTATTTGACGTGCGCCTTTCAACAACAACGGCTTACGGTTTTTCCTTTCTTTCCATTGCTGTAAATCATGCAGAATTTCTCTTTTTATCTTCATAATCACATATTATGTACGGAAAATGTGTAAAAAAACACATTATACACACGAAATAATGGCAAAGATAAAAAAATTAAATGAAAAATGGAATTAAATATTCGTTTTTCTCCCCCAATTTCTATTGAACCGGCATCCTTTACATTCCCGTTAAGTGCAACCATTGAATTCCGTTTTCTTGCGCCGCGTCCTTTTTTTTCTTACTTTTGTATTTATTCCACATCAGAAAAACAGCACTTCTACTCTTCAGTTTTTCTTGTAAATCAAAACAATAAAGTAATTTAAGATGACAAAAATCGAAACATTTACCCCGTTAAGAAAACCATCAGAAAACCAAAAACAAGAATTAATTGAATTTTTACATCACCACCTCGAAGGTTTCGGCGACCCCAGGCATCAGATCAAAAAGGCGATAGATTATTCGCTGAAAGAATACACGTCGTTTGGAGGATTCATTTCCGCGATTTACGAGAACGAGAAACCGATTGCCGCGGTGGTGGTAAACCAAACGGGAATGGGCGGCTACATTCCGGAAAACATACTGGTGTATATTGCTACGCACGCCGATTACCGGGGAAAAGGATTGGGACGAAATTTAATGGAGCACACTATCGGCATAGCACAAGGCGACATTGCCTTGCACGTTGAACCCGATAATCCGGCAAAACGATTGTATGAGAAATTAGGCTTTACGAATAAGTACCTGGAAATGCGCCTCACAAAACACTAAAAATTATGGCATTTGTTACGCTCGACACCAAAAAATTAGCACATAATTACACGTATTTAAACCACTTATTTAAACAACAGGGTATTGATTGGGCGGTAGTTACCAAACTGTTATGCGGAAATAAAATTTACCTCGACGAGGTATTGAAATTAGGCGTGAAACAGGTGTGCGACTCGCGGATCATGAACCTTAAAACGGTGAAATCCCTCAATCCGTCCATCGAAACCATCTACATAAAACCTCCGGCAAAAAACAACGCCGCCAACGTGGTCAAGTACGCCGATTTCAGTGTAAACTCCGAATCGGGTGTCATCCAACGCTTATCCGACGAAGCCGTGAAACAAAATAAAATTCACAAAGTAATTATTATGGTGGAGTTGGGAGAGTTGCGCGAAGGCATTATGGGTGAACATCTTATTGAATTTTACAAGAAAATTTTCAATATGAAAAACATTGAGGTGGCCGGCATCGGAGCCAACCTATCGTGCCTGTACGGTATTTTGCCCAGCCAAGACAAGTTGATTCAATTGAGTTTATACGAACAATTGATTGAAGCCAAATTCGAACGAAAAATACAGTATGTTTCAGGAGGTTCGTCGGTAACCATACCGCTTTTGCTTCAGGGCGTTCTGCCACGTGGAATCAATCATTTCAGGGTAGGCGAAACGTTGTTTTTCGGAACAAACGTGTACGATAGCACCGAGTTGGAAGGCTTGGAGCACGATGTGTTTAACCTGTACGTAAATATTATTGAAATAACCGAAAAACCGATGGTTCCTTCCGGAAGTTTTGGAACCAACCTGGAGGGAGATATTTTTAGCCCCGACACATCGCTGTTGGGAAAAACCAGCAAACGGGCGCTCATAGATATCGGCCTGCTTGACGTGGATAAAAGCCACATGCGCTTTGTGGACCCCGACCTTGAAATTGTGGGCGCTACCTCCGATATAATTGTTGTGGACTTGGGGAAAAACGAGAAAGAGTACAAAGCCGGCGATCTGCTTCCTGTGAAGCTCGATTACATGGCTACGCTAAAACTGCTAAACTCTAAGTATGTGGAGAAACGTGTAGT
>JAUNRY010000032.1:11584-13803 GCA_030539475.1 Bacteroidia bacterium
GTCTAACAGTGCAATGAAAATCAACAAGAAAACCTACTCCCAATCTTTTAAAGAACTTTTCCGGCATTTGTGGCCTTTTGTAAAACCATACAAGGGGATGATATTCGGCACGCTGCTGCTGACGCTTATCGGCTCGTTTGCGGCGCAGGTAAATCCCCTTTTGGTAAACGAAACCATCAACCGCGTGGAAGGATTGCTGCAACAACCCAATCCGTTGGAAAACGGAATGCGGCTGCTGCTCATTATTTCGGCGATAATGCTTGCCAACGAGTTGCTCAACATCGGCATACATTTCGGGCAGCGATATTTCGGCGAAAAAATCCGAATAAACGTAGGAAGCGACCTTTCGCAAGCGGCCGTTGACCGCATCTTGATGTATAAAATGGATTTTTTTTCCGACCCCGAAAATCAAACCGGATTGCTGCAAACACGCATAAACCGCGGCGTGGAAAGCCTTATCCGATTGGTGCAAAACTTCTTTCTCGATATCCTGCCGCTGTTTTCCACGGCCATTATCGCGCTCATTGTGATGTACAATGCAAGTGTGTACGTGGGCTTGATGGCAACCGTGATTGTGCCGTTGTATTTTTACGTGAGCCAGCGGCAGGCAAGAAAACTGAAAGGTTGGCGCACGGAACTCCGCGGGCAGCGCGAACGGAAAAACCACGGGCTTATCAACATTATCGATTCCATTACGGTGATAAAAAGTTTCGTGCGCGAACGGCTCGAAGGCAAAAAACAATACGATGTGCAGATGCAGATGCTTAACAATCAACTGCAAACGCGTCAGACAAGTTACGTGTTCGACAGCCTGAAGTCGTTTATCCAGCAAATTGGCGTGGTGGTGATTATTATTCTCACCGTTTTCCTCGTGCTCGACGGACAAATGGGCATTGGCGCCATAATGATGCACATTATGCTGTTTCGCAACGTGTCGGCGCCCATCGGACAACTGCACCGCATTTACGACGAAGTGAACGACGCGATTATTTATGCCGACGGTTTTTTTGAAGTGTTGTCGAATGATGAAGCATTGGAAATAGGCGGAGAAGTGGAAGCGCGCAAAGTGCAGGGCAATTTTGAAGTAAAGAACGTGAATTTCACCTATCCCAACGGCAAACAGGCGCTTTTTGACATAAACCTTACGTTGGAAAGCCAAAAGACCACTGCCATTGTGGGGCTAAGCGGCGCGGGAAAAAGTACGCTCATCAATTTGCTGTGCAAGTTTTATAAACCCGATTCGGGACAAATTCTGCTCGACGGCGTGGATTTGGAAGAGTACGAAAACAGTTCGCTGCGCGAGAATATCGGGTTGGTGTTGCAGAAAAACCACATATTCAAAGGCAGCATCTACGATAATATTTTGTACGGAAACATCGGCGCCTCGCGCGAAGAAGTTATCGAAGCCTCCAAAAGCGCGTATCTGCACGAGCAGGTGCTGCAATTGCCGGACGGCTACGAAACCGACGCGTTTAACCTGAGCGGCGGACAGCAGCAACGCATTGCCATCGCGCGGCTGTTTTTGAAAAATCCACCCATAATTTTTCTCGACGAACCCACCGCCAGCCTCGACGCCATAGCCACCGAACACATCAAAAAAAGCCTCGATGCCATCAAGGAAAACCGCACCGTGGCCATTATTTCGCATTCGTTGTCGCAAATCATCGATGCCGATGTCATTCATGTGTTAAAAGACGGGCATCTGGTAGAAAGCGGCTCGCACGAAAAACTGTACAAACTCAACGGCGAATACCGCAAGATTTTCGACGCTTCGGCGCGCAGCCTGAATTTGGACAAGATGCTGGAAACAATTGAAATGTGAACGGGTTTCGAGAAAGGCGAGGCGACTATTTGGAGAGAGGGCAAAATCAGATCCTCTCCCACGCAACTCTTTTGAAAGACAAACAAACATCAAATATTTAACGTGAGTTCGATATAAAATAATGCTGTTATTATATTAAAAATAAGCTAATAAGGTTCTGTAATATAATACGTTTATTTCTACTAAGGTTGATAATAATACAAATAAGGTTCTTTTTTTATCTAAAAACCTTATTTTCTAAAAGAAACCTTAGTAGCATTTTAACTAATTTAGATTTGTAACCTTATTACCTTATTTAAATATCAATTGTTTTTAGTTAAAAATCTTACGTCGAACTCACGTTATTTAATATGTATCATCCACATTACTAAAAACCCCAATAAGCGATATTACTGTT
>JAUNRY010000296.1 GCA_030539475.1 Bacteroidia bacterium
TTTCAGATCAAAAGGATGTGTTAGACTATTCTAATATTTATTACAACTTATCGTATAGATTTCTGAATACAAACCAATTAGACAGTGCCATGTATTACGGGCAAATGGCTATTAATGAGATTGTGGATGAAAACAAAAAAGAAAACTATTTATTCTACGAGAATGTGGCTAATATAGCTGAAAAGCAACAGAATTACGCGCTGGCAAATTCTTATCGGCAAAAAGCTTTTGGCGTGTTTGAAAAAACGGTCAACGACAGGTTAGACACACAAATTATGGAAATGGAAAAGAAATACGATCTTTCCGAAGCCGAGAATATAGCCTTGCGATCGCGCCAAAACACCCTCTACGTTACCATTTTCGCGTTGATGCTATTCATGCTCTTGGGATTGCTTTTCTTGATAAACATACGCATGAGGAAAAGCGCCAAGATGAAACTGATGGTCATTGAGCACGAGGCGGAAACGCGCGCCGTGGAAGCCAAACTGATGGAGGAAGAAGCCCGAAAAAGAGACTGGCTGATACAGATTTACGGGTATATATCCAACCG
Source organism: Bacteroidia bacterium (assembly GCA_030539475.1). Taxonomy (GTDB): domain Bacteria; phylum Bacteroidota; class Bacteroidia; order Bacteroidales; family Dysgonomonadaceae; genus Petrimonas. The sequence continues at coordinate 551 of JAUNRY010000296.1, forward strand.
CCTGACCTCGTTGCAGGAAAGTTTCGACACCCTTTCGCAGCGATACGTAAAATCACAACCCAACGTGTATGCAAAAATGCACAAGATTCTGCACGCCACGGAAACCGATTTGCGGGAGATGCCCAAGACACTTATCCCCGACGAAAACACCTTTTCCCTATACACCGGCTTATCGGGCACAGAAGCCGAACATTTCAACATCAATGAAAAAATTATGCTGATGCTTTTGGCTTGCAAAGCAGACAACCGGCAAATATCCACTTTTATGAACGCTTCCGTGGAGAGTATCCGGGCAAGGAAATCGCAACTGAAGAAAAAAATGGCGGATAAAGGCATCAATTCTTCTGTTTTTTTCAATTTATAGCTTTGTCCTCACCTCAAATCCCCGGCTAAGCACCATTAAAAAGGCGTTAAAATACAACAATACATACATCTTATTTACAATAACTTAACACCAACATCACCGTTAAAATTAAAGAGGGGTATTGTTTTTTATGTCTGTTGTATGTTATTTTGTGTCTGCAATTCGTTAATAATTAATGCAAAAAAAGTCAACCCGTATGAAACGAGCATGTAAATCAGTTACACCCAAGTAAATGATTATTGCAAGTTCCATACAAACATAATGAAAAAAAATAATCGTATGAAAAGAAAAATCGCCCTTGTTTTTATCTCGTTGTGCTGCGTTGCCCTATTGTCTTCTTTTGTTATTTTAAACTTAAACGAAGTAAATAATCAACGAGATAGGATTGCACTTAGTAGGTCAAACGGTGTAACTACACGTTCTGCCACCGATATTGAAATAGAAGCGTCCACAGACCACAAGACAAACGTTTCCGTATCTGTGATGAATTTCACCGGCACGGCCGTTGTACAGATTGTTGGAGGAAGAACCAGCGCCCAATATTATTTCGATGTAAACGAAATGGGGTACGAAGTTATCAGTATCGGCACCATGAGGGCCGGAACGTATAACCTGCGTATTACCGTGGGCACAGAAACTTACGAAGGCTCGTTTGATATTGTATCCGGAGGAAGGAGATAGGGCCGTTGAATTACAAATCAGTAATTGCCAATTGGTAATTAGCAGTCAATTAGAACCCGTTTTTCGTTCCTATAAATGCTCATGTTTTTTTGAGTATAACTAAACACACGTAAAATTATGGCTGACAAATATGTTTTCACCGATGTACGTGCATGCACCTTTAACTTTTCCAACGGTAAAAAAGCTGTGGTAAAGCCATCGTGTAAAAAAGAAATCGTGCTGGTAAAGTTCATCCCGCACACATCGAAAAAAAACGCCTTTCAGGAAACGGTTATCGCCAACTATCCCGATTCCAAGAATGTGCAGGAACTGGCTAAGTATTCAGATTACGAGTGCATAAAAACCTTTACCCGCCATTTCAAGAAATATTTCAACCAAACACCCTATCAGTGGATGCTCGACAGGAAAATGGAAGAGGTGCACCAGTTGGTGTTGAAATCCGATTTATCGATATCCGAAATCGCGAAGATTTGCGGTTTCAAAAGTTTAACGCATTTGGTAAATGCCTACACCAACCGGTTCGGCATTTCCCCCTTCAGAAACAGAACACAGGAAAACAGAAACGCAATTTGATGGATGATCAGCAATGGAAGAACAGGACACTCTTTGTTACACAATCTTCATGACGCAAAACGTCCGCGAGGACAATAGTGTGAATAATTCTTCTCTCATAAACTCTCTCCTGATCTTCATTGGGAAATAAGCCAATCGAAAAGCGCTCTTCTGTAATCTGCCCTCCGTCCAACCGATTATCGGCCTGACGGATGGGCAGTTTTTTGTTGCGGCGTTGGCAGGTTTTAATAACTCCCTCCGGGATTTAACTAAACTCAACCCGAAAAAACTGTGGACAATATAAATAGATTTCTCCCTGCGGTCGAAATGACCGTTC
>JAUNRY010000297.1 GCA_030539475.1 Bacteroidia bacterium
ACTAATTACTACATTGGCCAGCGGCATCCCGATATTTTTTCGCGGCGCGATGTGGAAATCCCGTTTTCTGTTCCTAAGAACGCCAAAAACGTCCGTCTCAAATACATCACTACCGGACACGGCGGCCACGCCGGAGGCGATGAGTTTCGTCCGCAACGAAATATTTTGTACGTGAACGGAAAAGAGGTATTGAATTTTTTGCCGTGGCGAACGGATTGCGCTTCGTTTCGCCGGTTTAATCCCACATCGGGCGTGTGGCTGCAAACGCGCACCATCGCCCACATCGGGCGCGGCGGGAAACGCGTCGAAACCGAAATTCAGGAACCCCTGGCCTCGTCCGACCTTTCGCGCAGCAATTGGTGTCCGGGCAGCGATGTTCCGCCGGTGGAAGTGAACCTGCCGAATCTTTTCGCAGGAACTCATACGCTTACGATTAGTATTCCGGAATCGAAATCCATCGAGGAGAATAAACTGAATCATTGGTTGGTATCGGCGTATTTGGTTTGGGAGGAGTAGGATGATTGAGTAGTAGTTGGGATTGAGCTATCTCATCTCACCGATTACCAACCTGATGGGTTTAATTCACTAACGTATCGTTTACTGCGAGTTGGAACTCGCAGCACCCTGGGGGAAAATTTTCCGCATGGTATCGGCAAAAATGGCGCCCATGCGGCGTTGGATGTATTTATCTTGTCCGTTTTCGGGATGCCAACCAAAGGTTTCACCGTCAATTTCCTGTTTATCGCCGGCAAACAATCGGCTGATTTGTTCTCCCGTTACGGGATGAAGCGCGTTTCTTGAAAAACCGATATACCTATCGAACTCCACCACCGGGAATCCCCATTTTTCCGCCAGTTTTCTTACCGATGTGTTGTATATTGTTCGCCCGTCGTGCCAATGCGTGCAAAGCACAATTACGGCCGGTTTACCGGAGGTTGTTTCGTAGTACTTGGAGTTTTTATCGAATTTCAGGTTGTAACAATCACTCAGGTAGCGTTTAATCACGTAATCGAACGCGGCGGCGTAATTGCTTCGGTCGAAAGGTGTTTTGTAGTCGGTATAATTGGGTTTTAACTGCGATTCGTCGAAAACGTCTCTCTCGTGCACCTGCATAATTACCAGCGCATCAATATTTTCCAGTTCTTCAATCGTGTACAACGTTCCGTTGATAATACGATTGGCCGCGTCGGCGATGGCTTCCCCGCCAATGGCTCTGTTCAGCGGTTCGGCATCCGACAATTCGCACCCTACTTCGAACCAGCCGTTGTTGGGCGATGCAAATGATGCACCCGTAAGCAGAAAAGTGTATGTTTTTTTATCGGTATTTTCCTGTGCCGATAAAACAAAGTTGAAAATTATCAGCAAAGAAAATAATACAGTTATCCGTTTCATTATAAATTTATTTGTAAGAAGTGCAAACTTACAAAAAATTTCATAAAAATAGAACCCCATTTATCGGAAAAGGCGGCATACAAAAACAAAAGATGAAACGGATACGTTTAATACTTCAAAAAGAGAATCCTCAAAATTTATACAATTAAATTTTGAAACAGGAAACGAGCATATAAATCATTCACAATCAATAAAATGATTATTGCGAGTTCCATACAACCATAATAAAAAAAGAATCGTATGAAGACTAAACTAATAATGATTTTACTGCTTGGGCTGACAATTAGTTGCAATCAATCCACTAAAACACAAAACTCTGAAACAAATGTTTCGGCAACTGAGGAAGCGAAAATAGACACAGTAACAAATCAACCAAAAGACACCCTGGCTATTGTTGATCCGGACTTTACTTTTGATCCGTTTGCATTTGGCGAAAATCCGTTGCAAAAGTTAATTTCGATAGATAATGCAGGTATAAACCTTCAACCTCATAAAAACAGGCACGTTGAAGATCAAATGGATACTATTTATCAACTAAAATTTGGACTCGACCGTTTTGAAATTTATAAAACTGCCTCAAAAAACTGGCTGACAGAAGCTCATGTTTTAACTGATAATTTTCATACTCGCCATGGAGTTAAGATAGGAATGACGAAAACCGAAGTGAAAAACCGGTTAAATATCACTTCAGCTGAAAGCCTTCCAGACTACGTGAGATTTGAGCATTCGGAAGTTCCCGAATTTATGGATCTCAATTTCAAGAACAATAAGCTTCAAGCGATCATATTTAAAGGATATCTTGACTAAACAAAAGTGTGTTGGCAATCCAGTAGAAAATACACGAACAAAAAAACTCCCAAACGATAAAAACCACGTGGGAGTAAAAAAAGCTCTTTCCCCGCATTGAACACGGAGTTATTCTTGTTTAGCCACTACGTGAAGAATATCTCAATAGATTTCCCCTACGGGTCGAACTGACAGTCATTGAAAAAGATACCGGCGAAAGAAGGCGGCTTTGCCGCCTTCTTTCGCTCTCTATTATGCACAGGCTCGTCACTTCAACCGTAGGGAGAAGTCGCC
>JAUNRY010000298.1 GCA_030539475.1 Bacteroidia bacterium
CGGTTATGGAAATATGGCTTTTCAAGCCTATTGGGTAATAAAACGGATATCCATTCACTTAAAAACCAACACCCTTTTTTCCAGCGGTTCGTGAGTTTTTTCGCCCGGTTCTGCTACCGGCACGCCGAAAGGCATTTGCGCGATAAGTTTCCAGTCTTTGCTTATGCCCCATTCCTGCTGAATGCCTTCATCGATAAGCGGATTGTAATGTTGCAGCGACGCGCCGAAACCTTCGTTCTCCAGCGCCATCCAAACCAGTATTTGGCTTATGGCGGAGGAATGCTCGCTCCATTGCGCGAATTTTTCGCTATACGACGGCATTTGATCCTGCAATCCTTTCACCACCGACATATCTTCGAAAAACAACACCGTGCCGTACGCGGCAAGAAAAGAACCGGTAACTTTTTCTTCGGTTTTCTTCCACGCTTCTTCCGATTTGCTTATCTTCTTCAACTCCGATTTGGTAAGCTCCCACACTTTTTTGTGGTTATCCCCCAGCAGCAACACCATTCTCGCCGATTGCGAATTGAAAGGCGAAGGAGCCCAATAGGCAACATGTTCAATTATTTTCTGTATGGCTTCATCCGAAATCGGAGATTCATTACTCAATTGATAATAAGTTCTTCTGTCTTTGATTGAATCTTGTAAGCTTTTATTCTTCATATTTTTTATGTTAATTTTTTGAGTTTCGAGTTGATATAACAAAAACGATATGATAATGTTTTAGGTATAGATTTAATCTATCAATCAATGAAGATAAAAAAGTTTTCAACACCATATTGTTAATAAACTTTCATAACAAAACCCTCAAAAATTGGGTCAGTTTAAATTTACGGCATAACTTTGAACTCTTTTTTCGATAAGAACTTTTTAAAACAAAATGGAAAAACAGAAACGACAGAAAAATACAAAAATTGTTGAAAAAACCGTCATTGTTCCCGAAATCGGGAAGTTGCCGCCCCAAGCCCCGGAGCTGGAAGAAGCCGTATTGGGCGCGCTGATGCTTGAAAAAGATGCCTATTCGGTGGTGAGCGACATACTTAAACCCGAGAGCTTTTACAATCCTGTTCACAAAATAATTTTCGGCGCCATTCAGGGGCTGGCGGTTCAGCAAAAACCGGTGGATGTGCTTACCGTGGTAGAAGAATTAAGGCGAAGAGGCGAACTGCAGTCGGCGGGAGGAGCCGTTTATATTGCCGAGTTGTCCGAGAAAGTGGCATCGGCGGCGCACATCGAGTATCACTCCCGGATTATTGCCCAGAAGTATTTGGCGCGCGAGCTTATCACTTTTTCTTCCGATGTTACGCAACAAGCGTTCGACGAAACCATCGATGTGGACGATTTGATGCAGGAAACCGAAGGGCGTCTTTTTGAAATATCGCAACGAAACGTAAAAAAAGATGTTATTCAGATAAATCCCGTCATTAAGGAGGCAATGACAATGATTCAGATTGCCGCCAACCGAAAAGACGGAATGAGCGGTATCCCCACCGGCTTTCACCAGTTGGATAAATTGACCATGGGCTGGCAAAATTCCGACCTTGTCATCATCGCCGCCCGCCCCGCCATGGGAAAAACGGCATTTGTTCTCTCCATGGCAAAAAACATAGCGCTTAACTTTGAACAGGCCGTGGGCTTTTTCTCGCTCGAAATGTCGAATGTGCAGCTGGTAAACCGTCTTATCGTAAACGTGTGCCAGATAAAGGGCGAAAGCATCAAAAGCGGCCGTTTAACGCAGGACGAATGGGACCGGCTGGACATCAAAATAAAAGAACTGTACGATGCGCCAATTTTTGTGGACGATACACCCAGCCTGTCGGTTTTTGAGTTGCGTACAAAGGCTCGCAGGCTGGTTCGCGAACACGGTGTAAAGATTCTGATAATAGACTACCTGCAATTGATGAATGCCAGCGGAATGAGTTTCGGCAGCCGGGAGCAGGAAGTGAGCATGATTTCGCGATCGCTGAAAGGCCTGGCAAAGGAGTTGAACATTCCCATACTCGCGTTGTCGCAATTGAACCGAGGTGTGGAAAGCCGGCAGGGCAACGAGGGTAAACGCCCTCAACTGGCCGACTTGCGTGAATCGGGAGCCATTGAACAGGATGCCGACCTGGTTTGTTTCATTCACCGGCCGGAATATTACCGCATTACCGAAGACGAAAACGGAAATTCGCTCATAGGGGTGGCCGAAATTATCGTGGCAAAGCATCGTAATGGCCCCACCGGAATTGCCAGCATGCGCTTCGACAACGAGTACGCCCGTTTCGAAAATATAGATGCCCATAACGTCAGCAGTAAAAATGCCGGTTACGTGGAAAAGCCTTCGAAAATGAATACGAGGCAGTCGGCTAAAAATCAGGAACCGGTTCCCCAAATGGATTCCAAAGACTTTCTTGCTCCGAACGGAAAAGATGAGTTGCCGTTTTGAAAATTATAAATCAGAAATCAGAAATCAGAAAATGAA
>JAUNRY010000033.1 GCA_030539475.1 Bacteroidia bacterium
GAAATTTTTGCCGTATTTGTCTTTCAGCATCAGGTACCACGAAATGGTATAATCTACGAGGTTATTCAGGTTGTGATCAATTTCTTCGATATGGCTTTTGAAGCGGGCGATATTTTCATCGGCCTTGTCGGAGTTGAATTTCAGGATGCGCGCCATTTTAATCTCCATCAGCTTCAGGATGTCTTCCGAAGTAATTTCGCGGATGAACGACGGCTTGTAAGGATCCAACCGTTTATCGATGTGCGCGATGGCAATTTCCATGTTTTTGGCGTTCTCAAACTCCTTGTCTTTGTAGATACGCTCTTCGATAAATATTTTTTCGAGCGACGCGAAAAGCAGCGATTCCAGCTTTTCCTGTTTTTCTATTTCCAGTTCCAGACGAAGCAGTTCTTTGGTTCGGTCGGTGGAAATGCGAAGCACATCGCTGATGGTTAAAAAGTGCGGCTTATCGTCTTCAATGATGCAGCAGTTGGGCGATATGTTTATTTCGCAATCCGTGAAGGCATAGAGCGCGTCGATGGTTCTGTCGGACGAAACGCCGGGCGCGAGCTGCACATGGATTTCCACGTTTTCGGCCGTAATGTCGTCCACTTTTTTAATTTTTATCTTTCCCCGGTCGTTGGCTTTGATGATGGATTCAACCACAGAAGCGGTTGTTTTTCCGTAAGGCAGGCTGGTGATGACAAGGGTTTTGTTGTCGAGTTTTTTTATCGATGCGCGCACTTTTACCGAGCCGCCGCGCTCGCCGTCGTTGTATCTTTCCACATCGATGTAACCGCCGGTCTGAAAATCGGGAAACAGCCTGAATTCCTTTTCCTCCAGGTACGACACAGACGCGTCGCACAGTTCGTTGAAATTATGCGGAAGAATTTTAGACGTTAATCCCACGGCAATTCCTTCGGTACCTTGCGCAAGCAACAACGGATATTTTGCCGGAAGGGTAACGGGTTCTTTGTTTCGCCCGTCGTACGAGGGTTTCCACTCGGTGGTTTTGGCATTGAAAAGTACTTCGAGGGCAAATTTTGTCAAGCGCGCTTCAATGTACCGGGGCGCGGCCGCTCCGTCGCCCGTGTGCACGTTTCCCCAGTTCCCCTGACAATCGATCAGCAAATCTTTCTGGCCGAGTTGCACCAAAGCATCGCCTATGGATGCATCGCCGTGCGGGTGAAACTGCATGGTAAACCCGATAATGTTTGCCACTTTGTTGTATCGGCCGTCGTCCATGCGCTTCATGGCATGCAAAATACGCCGCTGAACGGGCTTCAATCCGTCGGTAACATGCGGAACGGCACGCTCCAGAATCACATACGAGGCGTAATCCAAAAACCAGTCCTGATACATGCGGGAAAGGTTCATGGGCGAGTCTTCGGCTAACCGAGTGGTAATTTTAGGTTTGGCGTGTTGCGAAGAACCGGAAAGAGCCGTTTCTTCCTCTTCCTGATTCATGGGCGCATCTTTATCTTCAAAATTTTCTTCGTTGTTATCTTTTAATGACATATATTGTTTTAGGTTGAAAAAAATCGCTCAAAGATACCTTTTTTTCGTGTGATTTGCAAATGAAAGAAAAAAAGTCTGATGCCGGATGACAAGGTAATCGATGCAGAGGGACAGATAAAAAATTGAGGTTTCACTAAACTACTTTCACAAAAAAATGTTATAAATATAACTGTATTTTAATTGGAAGATTAAAAAAACGTCACACTAACAAAAAACAACTATGGAAAGAAAAAATTTTATTCAATCGGCAAAATTTTCTTTCGTAATGATTATTACGATGGCTATTTTGCAAGCATGCGGCAGCGTTCCTTTCACCGGCAGGAGACAATTGAGTTTGGTTTCCAACGAACAGGTCGTTGCTCTTAGTTTACAACAGTATCAGGATTTTATCCGAAACGCGCCTGTGGTAAGAGGCACCTCCAATGCCGAAATGGTACAGCGGATAGGCTCGCGAATTGCGAACGCCGTTGAAGTATTTTACAAAAACAACGGTTACGAATCTGAGCTGCAATATTATCAGTGGGAATTTAACCTGGTAAAAGACAATAGCGTGAACGCCTTTGCCATGCCGGGCGGAAAAATTGTTATTTTTGAAGGATTACTGCCGGTAACGCAATCCGAAGACGCGTTGGCCGTGGTGATTGGACACGAAATTGCTCACGTTATTGCCCGGCATGCGCAGGAACGCATCAGCCAGCAAATGGCGTTGCAATATGGCGGAGCCATAGCCGGAGGCTTGTTGGGCAGCTCGGCCGGAGCGCAAATAGGGCAGCAGGTATTCGGGCTGGGCGCTCAATTTGGCGTCATGATGCCTTACGCCCGCAAACAGGAATACGAAGCCGATGAAATAGGCCTTATCGTGATGGCACTGGCAGGATACAATCCGCAGGCAGCCGTGCCGTTTTGGACAAGAATGGCGCAAAGCGCCCAAGGCGGAAGGCCCCCCGAATTTTTAAGCACTCACCCCACCGATGAGAAACGTATCGCGCGCATCCGGCAAATTATGCCTAGCGTATTGGAGTATTATCAAGGAACGGGTGTGCAAAACACCACCACCAAGCCTATTAAAACAAAAGCTCCCGTTCCGGTTGAAACGGACAAAGCCAAAACATCGGAAGAGTGGACTTTCTAACCCTGACACAGGCTTTAGGATTGCTTCGCTCGCAACTGCCAGATGCCTGAAAAAGAAAGCGGCTGCCTCACATCTGGAGGCAGCCGCTTTCTTTTTTTATTTCCTCTTTTCCGTTTTATTTCCTCAACCGGTTCAATGATCTGACCAGAACTTCATCGGCGCCTATTTTTCGAATGGCGAGATACGTAAAGATAATGGCAATGACAGGCATAATGATGCCTACTCCGATTTTCTGGAACTGCAATCCGGCATCGGGATTAATGCGGAATATCAGAAAACCGAAATACAGATAAAAGCCAACCATTACAAATATATTGAAAACTGATATACGAATCTGCAACATCCGGGTTTTGTACAGGAAAACAGTTACAAGCGCCAGAACGCTGCTGAGGGCCCCCACGGCAAAAAGCGCCCAGGTGGAACTCTGAATGTTGCCATCCTGATACATTCCCATGGCTTCGAAAACTACTTGATTTCCGTTGTAAAAGAAATACGCCAGCGGCGTTACGGCGGCTACCAGCATACAAGCGGATGCGAGCAATAAAAATACGGTTTGAATTCGCTGAAGCATAAATTTTGTTATTAATTTATAGTTACTTCGATTAATTGTTAGAGACGGTGCGCACACCGTCTCTACAAATTAAAACTGTTCTTTATCTTTCGCGGGATTGCGGTAATAAATATCGCCATCAACCCAGTCTTGCAAGGCTATGAGCGCCGGTTTGGGAAGTTTTTCGTAGAAACGCGAAATTTCTATTTGTTCATGATTTTCAAAAACTTCCTCCAAGTTATCGGTGTACGATGCAAATTCCTGCAACTTGGTGTCCAAATCGGTTTTCATTTCGATAGAAAGTTGGTTGGCTCTCTTGCCGATGATACGAACCATTTCATACACATTTCCAACCGGCTCTGAAAGTTTCATCACGTTGCGGGTTTCGGTGTTTTGGGGTGCAGTTGTTTTTCTGTAATCCATATTTTATAATTGTACTTTTTGTTTATTAATTGATTAACGGCTTGCAAGCGAAATACCTTTTACAAGCCAATGGCTGTCAGCCGGTTTACGACGGCAGGACTTCTATTTTGCTTTGTGCCCGGTTGTAATACCTGTCGGCTTCGCGCATGTATTTCCCCTCGGGAAAGGTGTTCTTGTAATTGAAATACTCGTCGAGTACCATGCGGTAACGCTCGGGCTGGGTTTCCAGCGTGCTGCGCTCAGCGTACTCATAACGTGCGCGAAGTATAATCATCTGATAATCTTCGCTGTATTTAGAAAACGGATAACTTTTCATTGCTTCTCGCGCGGTTATTACCGCCGATTCGTAGTTGTTACCCATGTAATTTCCCAGGTTCAGGTAAAGCTGAGCAGCCAACAATTCTTTTTCGGCCAGTTTTTCCTGTAACTCAAACATATAGTTCTTAGCTTGTTCCGATCTTTCGCTCTGCGGATATTCTTCCATATAGCGTTGAAATTCGGCAATTGCTTTGTAAGTTTTGGATTGGTCCAGTTTCGGGTCGGGCGAATCGAGATACATTCCGTAGGCGGCATAAAAAAGCGCCGGTTCGGCATATTCTCCGTTGGGATACGAGTTGTAATACGTGGTAAACATCTCGGTGGCGGAAAGATAGTCTTTTGAATTATAATAACTTTGCCCCAATAAATAAAGCGATTCTTCACCCCTGTCAAGACCTTTGAAGCGCGGGACCAAATCTTCGAGCAACGTAATGGAGCGGCTGTATTTTCCTTCTTCGAAGTATTTTTTGGCGTATGAGTACTTCACTTCATTATCGGTACTTTTCAAAATTTTGTTATACTCTCCGCAGGAAGCGAACAAGATAGCAAACAATAAAAAACATACAGGTTTTATTCTCATTTTATTGAAAATCGATTTTAGCGTGCAAATTTACGGAATTTTTCTCAGTTTATCTTATCTGAAGTCCAATTTTATTCTATTTTAGGATTTTAAACCCAATACTTCCACAATATTGTCCACGTATTTTCTATCGTTGGATAACTTGGGCACTTTGTTTTGCCCGCCCAGTTTTTTTCTCGATTCCATCCATTTATAAAAATCTCCCGGTTCGAGCGCCCGCACAACGGGTTTATTTAGCGACAAATTGTAAGAACGTTTTGCCTCGTAATCGGAATTAACTTTTTTCAAGTTTTCATCCAACGCCTGCACAAACTGTTCCAAATCGGCCGGTTTGGTTTCAAACTCAATGAGCCATTCATGTGCTCCGTTGTGGCTTTCTCCGAAATAAACTGGCGCGGCCGTGTATTCGGTTACCTTGGCGCCGGTAACCTTGCAGGCTTCGGCCAGCGCCTTATCGGCATTGTCCACAATCAACTCTTCGCCAAAGGCATTGATAAACTGCTTGGTTCTGCCGGTAATTCTGAACAGATACGGATTTGTGGAAGTAAACTCAATGGTATCGCCAATTTTGTACCGCCACAAACCGCCGCTGGTGGATATGATTAAAGCATACTGCTTGCCCACTTCCACATCGGCAAGAGTAATGGCTTGCGGATGCTCTTTTTCCCACTCGCCCACGGGAAGAAATTCGTAGAAAATCTCGTTGTCGAGCAAAAGCAGCATATCGCTCGATTTTATGGAATACTGAACGCCAAAAAAACCTTCAGAGGCGTTGTAAGTTTCCCAATAGCGCATTTTTTCCGTAGGAATCAGTTTTTCGTACTGTTCGCGAAACGGCGTGAAACTGACTCCGCCGTGGAAAAATACTTCCAGGTTTTTCCATAGTTCGGGAATGGATTTTCCGGTATCTTCCACAATTTTTTTCAACAATACCAGCATCCACGAGGGCACTCCCAAAAACGCCCTTATGTCTTCCTTCACGGCATAATCAGCCAGTTTTTGCAGTTTTTCTTCCCAATCGGGAAGCAACGCTATATCTTCGGGGGTTCGTGCCATTTTCACAAGAAACGGCAGGTTTTTCATCAAAATGGCCGAAATATCGCCCGTAAAAGCTCCGCCGCCAATATTGTTTATCTGCTGGCTTCCTCCCAATACCAACGTTTTGCCCAGAAAGAATTCCGCATCGGGATAGTTGTGCGCATACAGTCCGAGCATGTGGTATCCGCACCGGTAATGGCAATTATCCAGCGACTGCTGCGTTACGGGAATGTATTTGCTTTTGTCTTCGGTGGTGCCGCTCGACATGGCAAACCATTTCACGGGAGAATCCCAAAGCACGTTTTGCTTTTTTTCGACAATAATTTTATCGAGATACGGGCGGAGGTTTTCGTAAGCCGAAACAGGAACTTTCTGCCGGAAATCGGCAATGGATTTTATCTTGTCGAATTGATTTTCAGCGCCAAAAAGCGTGTTTCTTCCGTGTTCAATTAAATAAGCGAAATTCTGCGCCTGCGTACCCATGGGGTCGGCCATAAATTTCTCAACAGATTTATAGTAATTGGTGAAAACTGTTCTCGCTATCTTTTTTATCATTCCAACGATGTTTATGTATTGTGCTACAAAGGTAACAAGGAGTTTCGATAAAATCACCTATTTCCCGGCAAATAATTTTGATGTTTTATTTGGCTATTGCCTCATTAAAATGAGACAATTTCCCCTGCAAACGTTATAAACCGCTGCCTTTGCTCCTCTCTTCGGGAAGCCGGATGAATGAGACATATTTCCAATTTCTGAGCCATCGTAATCTTTAACCCAACGCGTTGCGTTGGGCTGAAATAAATTGGACTTTCAGCCCGGTGGGATGATCTCAAATATATTATTTTCTGAATTTTATTAAGTTAACTATTTGTCGAAACTGCACACCATTCAAAAACCCCGAAACAACAGCCACGCCACCACCAGCGTGAGCACTATATTAAACCCTTGCGCTATAAGGAACGACCAGATATATTTTGAGTTCTCTTTCTTAAAAATATCCTTGAAACTGGTTTCCAATCCAATACACACAAAAGCCAGCGAAAAAAGCAATCCGCGCGATTCCCGTGCAACTCTCGATAAGGCTTTTCCCGTGGCAGGTTCAAAAGCAAAGCTAAAAATGAGCGACGCCAGCAAAAAACCGAGAACAAATTTCGGGAAACGCTCCCACAGCACAGCTCCCGATGGGCGAATATCGGTATTTGTGCCTTTGTAAGACCAGTAAATAGAAATGGCGAAAGCGGCCACGCCCAGCAACACATTCTGTGCCGATTTAATGATAACGCTGTATTGCTCAGCCGTTTCTCCGATAAATTCCCCCGATGCCACCACCGCCGCCGTAGTATCTATGGTTCCGCCCAGCCACGCGCCGGCCACTTGTTCCGTCAACCCCATCCATTTGGCAAGGAAGGGCAAGACGTACATCATGGGGATAGCCACAATAAGCACCAGCGAAACAATAAACGACAGCTTTTTAGGGTCGCCTTTAATGGCTCCGCAAGTGGCTATGGCGGCAGAAACTCCGCAAATGGAAACCGAACTCGAAAGCATCATCGACATTTCTGAGTCCACGCCCATCTTTCGCGAAAGCCAAAAGCTGAAATACCAAACGCTCAGCACCACAATCACGGCCTGAACCATTCCCAGGCTGCCGGCCCTCATGATTTCTCCGAAAAGTATGCTGCTCCCCAAAATCACCAAACCGGCTTTTATGTAATACTCGCTTCGTACGGCCGGAGCCAACCATTTAGGCAATCCCACGGTGTTTCTCACAATCAGCCCTATCAGCACGGAGAAAAAAACCGATTCCAGCCCCATTCTTTTCACAACAGCAATATCCTTTATAAAATTGGCCAGCAACACAAGCGCGTAAATAACAACAAACGACAGAAAAAAACCTCCCTTATCCTTATTTCCCATAAAAAGATAGCCCAAATACGAGAGTACGGCAATTACGGCAAACAAAACAAAAGGATTTTTCATTAAATCAGGAACCAGCGCAACCAGCAACAGAATAAAGCCGCCGATAAGCGTAGCGGTCCAATCTTCATTTCGTAAAGATTTTAACATTTTTGACAAGAACTTTTTGAATTTCGAACGCCAAAGGTATAATAAAATCCCTTTTTCTGTAGCCATTCTCATCCATTATTTACGTTCATTCGTCGATACAATTCCCTCATTTGTCTATTTCATTTGTAACAGGCCGGCTCCGAGACTAATTTTACAAAGAAATTGGTCAACATTTCTCAAATTTTACATGTTGTACCAATACATGCAATTGCATTGTAAAAAAGATATTTTATGAAAAGATTTGTTTTATTTATCGGCCTGCTGTTGATTGGCGCGTCTGCTTTTGCGCAAAACAACGGAAAAATAACAGGAAAAATCATCGACAAAGAATCACAAGAACCCATCCCACAAGCCAACGTTCGAATTTTGCAACAAACAGACAGCGTTTACCACAACGGCGTGGCAACCAATGCCGAAGGCAACTTTGCCATTTCCGTACCTCACGGAAACTACATCGTGCACGTTACCTTTGTGGGGCACACCGATTTTTTCAGGAACGTAACAATCAATAATTCCAATTCAACGGCAAATTTAGGAACCGTAGAACTCGGAACAGACAACATTCTCCTCGAAGCGGCCGTGGTAACCGCCAAAGCTGCCGAAATTGTGGTACGCGGCGATACCGTGGAATACAACGCGGATTCATACAAAGTAACGGAAAGCGCCATTTTGGAAGATCTGTTGAAGAAAATGCCCGGCGTGGAAGTGGATTCCGAAGGAAAAATTACGGTGAACGGACGTGAAATATCGAAAATCATGGTCGATGGCGAAGAATTTTTCAGCACCGACCCCAAAGTGGCGTCAAGAAACCTGCCTGCCAAAATGATTGATAAACTTCAGGTGCTCGACCGAAGAACCGATATGGCCGAAATGACCGGCTTTGACGACGGCGACGAAGAAACCATCATCAACCTTACCGTGCGTCCCGGCATGAAAGAAGGTGTGTTTGGGAACGCTTTCGTGGGATACGGAACCAAAGACCGGTACGAAGGAAACGTCATGATTAACTACATGAGAGACAAAAACCAGTACACGCTTTTGGGCGGATTTAACAATACAAACAACGCCGGATTTTCCGATTTGGCCTCATCCATGTTCGGAAGCGGCGGAGGTGGCGGACGACGCTTTTGGGGAGGCGGACGAAACGGTATCACCACATCAGGAAATGCCGGATTCAACTTCAGCCAGCAGTTTTCCGATAAAATGAAACTCGGCGGAAACATCCGCTACGGAAACACCGATAACACCACCCTGTCAAGAACGCACACGCAAAACATTCTGAGAAGCGGCAACACCATTGAAGACGAAAACAACACCTCCAACAACTACAGCCAGAATTTCAACATGGATTTCCGCATGGAATGGGAACCCGATACGCTCACAAGAATTATTTTCAGCCCGCGCGGATCGATGTACAACAACCGGAGAACAGAAGTTGGCGAATTTTTAACTACTACCGAAACGCTCAACGACACCATCAATCACGGTGATTCCCAATACGATTCCGAAGGAAACGGTAAAGACGTGTCGGCGCGCCTTGACGTGAGCCGTACCATTGGGAAGCCGGGACGAATTTTAAGCGTGCAGCTGCGCGGCGGAATGTCTGATTCCGAAAACACGGGAACCAACCTTTCCGGCACTTTTTACAACGAAACAAGGCCCGATGACATCATAGACCAGCGCTTCAACAACACCAACGATTCCAGAAACTGGCGCGGCTACCTGTCTTATGTGGAGCCGCTGGGCAACAACAACGCCATTCAGTTTGCGTATCAATACCGGCAGAATTTTTCGGAGTCGGACAGGGATACGCGCGTTCAGGACGAAGCCGGCAATTACACCGTGCTGGACGAACAATACAGCCGGCGGTTGGAAAACAATTTCACCAATCAGGAAATTGAACTTAATTTTCAATCGGTTCGTCAGAACTACGATTATACCATCGGTTTCACCGTTGAGCCGTCATCCTCAAAAAGTAAAACTTTTATAGGCGATAACAAAATCAACGATTTTACCCGCAACGTTATCAATTACGCACCCAGCGCGCAATTCAACTATCGTTGGACACGCCAGCACAACCTGCGGGTTCGGTATTACGGCAGTACCGATCAACCATCGGTTACACAACTGTCGCCGGTAGTGGATATTTCGAATCCGTTGAACATCACCTACGGAAATCCCGAACTGAAACCCTCTTTCCAGCACAGGTTAAACTTACGTTATCAGAATTTCAATCCCGAAAGAAACCGCTCCATGAACTTTTACGGCGACGTGCGCTACCTGAATAACGACATCGTTTCCTCCTCAACCACCGACCGCGCCACCGGCCGCCGGGAAACTACGTTCGAAAACGTTTCCGGAAACTGGAACGCAAACGGCCGTTTGATGATGAACATTCCGCTAAAAAACATCAAGTTTTCGGTTTTCTCCATGTCATTTGCCGGTTACAACCACAACAACGGTTTCTCAAACGGGGAAAAGAACCTGAGCCGCAGGCTTAACTTGGGCGAAACACTCGGCTTAAACTACCGGTCAGATGCGCTGGACTTCGGAATCCGCGGCAACGTGAGCTACAACAAGGTGAGAAACAGCTTGGAAGGGCAACGCGATCAGGAGTTTTTGAATTACGGCGGAAATGCCAACACCACCATTTACCTGCCGTGGGATATTTCCATTGAAAGCGACATGAATTACAGCTCCAATTCGGGCTACGCCGACGGGTTCACGCAAGACGAGTGGTTGTGGAACGCGTCCATTCAAAAGCAACTGTTTAAACAAAAAAACGGCACATTGCGTTTAAAGATTTACGATATCTTGCAACAACGCAGCAATATAAATCGCTCCGTAACTGCCAACTATATTCGCGACACCACAACCAACACGCTTACCAGTTATTTTATGGTGCATTTTGTGTATAGGTTCAATATTTTCAGAGGCGGCGCAACGCAATCAGACATGCAAGATGGCTTTGGCGGCAGAGGAGGCCGGGGCAGAAGAGGCTTTGGCGGATAGAAATATTCATAGACGACAGACAACAGATATCAGATATCAGACATTAGATATTAGAATGGAAAATCGCATCAAAAACAGCGTTACAAATACATACGCGGTCATCTTTGTTCACATTTTATTGTGGAGTATGATTGTGGTAGCGCCCTATTTTTTCATAGACAGGGAACAGCTTTTCAGGTGGGATCTGTTTGTACGCTCAATCCCCGATACATTGGGGTTGCTGCTGGTTTTCTACGTCAACTATTTTCTGCTGATAACCCGTTTTTTATTCAAAGGCAAAACCCGGGAGTTTATTATCTATAACGTGTTGCTGATAATAGCGGCGGCCACGTTGATGCACTTTGGCAACGATTTGCTGCGATTGATAACGCCTGAACAGATGTCGCGCCGGGGCGGACGTAAATTCAGGCCATCGCCCTGGCTTTTCGTAATCAGAAACTTAACCACGTTGGCAACCATGATGGGGCTTAGCGTTGCCTTGAAAATGACGTTTCGGTGGTTTGTGGTGGAATCGGAACGGAAAGAGCTGGAAAAAGCCAAATCTGAAGCCGAACTGCAAAACATGAAAAACCAGATTAGCCCGCATTTTCTTCTCAACACGCTCAATAATATTTACGCGCTGGTGGAATTTAATCCCGGCAAAGCGCAACAAGCCGTGTTGGATTTGAGCAAATTGTTGCGTCATATACTGTACGACAACGATAAACCGCTGGTTCCCTTGCGTGAAGAGGTGGATTTTATTAACAACTACGTGGATTTGATGCGAATAAGGCTATCGGATAACGTAAGGCTCAACACTCAATTTTCGGTAAAAGAAAACAGCGATACGCCCATTGCACCGTTAATTTTTATATCTTTGATTGAAAATGCTTTCAAACACGGAATCAGCGGCGACAAACCGTCGTTTATCGATATTTCGCTGTCGGAAACCGCGGATGGAAAAGTTACATTCACCTCCCGCAACAGCCACTATCCCAAGTCGGAAACAGACAAGAGCGGCAGCGGAATAGGGTTGGAACTGGTAAAAAAAAGGCTGGAAATGGTGTATCCAAAACGGTATCAATGGCAATCCGAAATTGTAGACGACACCTACACCACTACGTTGATTATTGACACGAAAGAAGACCGGAAAACGTATGAAACTGAACTGCTGGATAGTTGACGATGAGCCCCTGGCGCTTGAATTGCTTAATTCATACGTGCAAAAAACTCCTTTTCTTACCCTCACCGGCAAGCATTCCAGCGCCGTGCAGGCCATGAAAAACATGCCCAACAAACAGATTGATGTAATCTTTCTCGACATTCAGATGCCGGAAGTAAGCGGCATGGAGTTTGCCCGCTTTCTCGATAAAAACACACGGATTATTTTCACCACCGCCTTTAGCGAATACGCGTTGGACGGATACAAGGTGAATGCGCTGGATTATTTGCTTAAACCGTTTTCGTACTCCGATTTTCTGAATGCCTCGAAAAAGGCGCTCGAATGGTTTGAAATGAAAGCCGCATCGGAAGATAAAGACGATTCGGAAGTTTCCGGAATTTTCGTGCGTTCAGATTACAAGCTGGTTCACATTCTTTTCGATGACATTTTGTTGATAGAAGGGCTGAAAGATTACATCAAAATTTTCTCCGTTAAGGAGGCGAAAACTGTTCTCACGCTCATGAGCATGAAAGCGATGGAAGACGAGCTGCCCTCGACGCGGTTCATACGGGTCCACCGGTCGTATATCGTGAATCGCGATAGGATTGTAAGAATTGAAAAAAACCGGATTATAATTGGGAAACACGAAATTCCCATAGGCGAAACTTACCGAAAATCGTTTATGGAAACAATTAACGGAAAGTGAACGGGTTAATTTGCGTTCCTAATATTAAACTACCACCTGCCACAGCTAATTTTATCCCACAATCGCTTCCGTGAGTTCATCCAGCGAAAAACCGGCAAAATAATGGTTGAACTCTATGTCGGAAAGCGCTTGGCGAACATCTTCCGATGTATATTTTACGCCAACAAGCGCATTTTCCGCTTCCGAGAGGTTGCCGTTGTTTCCGAAAAACGTTCCGTAAAAGCGAATTTGCCGGATCACTGAATTTTCCACATCGGCAAAAACCTGAATTTTTCCGGCTGTGTACCTCGATTGCCGTTCGATATCGAATTTGGGAGAATGCCCGTAATTCCACTCCCAGGTGCCGAATTTCGTAGCGCGCAAATTCTCTATTTCCGCCAATTCTTCTTCCGAAAAAGTATATTCCTGCATCTCGGGGAACTTCACTTTCATGTGTTCCAGCAATTTATCGGCAAATTCATCCACCGAAATTTTTTCGGGCAAGTTGGGCAAAATATTATCCACCACGCTCCGTATCGATTTCACGCTTCGGCTCTCAATTTTATCTTTGGGCGCTTCCAATGCTTTCGACAGCACCGTCAAGTCGGTATTAAAAAGTAAACAACCGTGGTGCATAACCCGTCCCTGAATATACGCCTGCGCGTTTCCGCAAATCTTTTTCCCGTCGATAACCAAATCGTTCCTTCCGGTAAATTCGGCTTTCACGCCCAAATCCGCCAGCGTATCAATTACCGGTTTCGAGAATGTCTTGAAATCGAAATCGGCGCCCTTGTCCTCGTTCGAAATAATGGTGTAATTCAAATTGTTTAAATCGTGATACACCGCTCCCCCACCCGATATGCGCCGCACAACGTGTATTCCGTGCTTTTTCACGTACTCCGTGTTTATTTCTTCAATGGTGTTTTGGTGTTTTCCCACGATAATTGCCGGTTCATTTATCCAGAGAATAAAAACCTTATCGTAACGCAGCAGTTTTTTGAAACAATACTCTTCCAGAGCAATGTTGTAATCGGGTTTGGTGGATTTGTTGACAATGTATATCATTTCTTTTTGCTTTTTATCGTGCAGCAAAGATACGAATTTTGTTTTTATGATTATCCGTTCTCCGCATCTGACGGATTTCCCGTCTGATGCGTAGAAAGTTGGCGGTTAGCTGTTGGCTATTAGCCATTGGC
>JAUNRY010000034.1 GCA_030539475.1 Bacteroidia bacterium
GAATTACGGATTCCGTATCGGCAATAACTTCTTCATTAGTAAAGCGTAAAATATTGTATCCTTGCGAATACAATATTTCTGTTCTTAGCTCATCGGCTTTTTGCGTTTCGGAATCGTTATGATACGCACCGTCCACTTCAATTATTAATTTTTTTGATAGACATACAAAATCAACAATAAAATTATCGATAATATGTTGCCTTCTGAATTTGTGTTGCAAGTTTTTTCCACGAAGCATTTCCCAAAGGATACTTTCGGCATCCGTGGAAAACTTACGCATTTCTTTTGCATTTTTTTTGAGTAAATCGTAACTTGCATTGCGTGAAGTTTGATAACCCGGCTTTCCCAAATCCCCCCTTTGGGGGGCGGGGGGGCTGTCTATTTTATAGCGCAAATAATACAATTTCCCGTTCACTTCCTTGTGCACCACTTCCTCGTCGGATAGGGCGGTGAGGGCTTCGGGGTCCCAGTTTACCATGCGCACGCCCCGATAGATGAGCCCTTTTTCGTATAAATCTACAAATACTTTGAGCACGCTTTGTGAGCGGATGTCGTCCATCGTAAAAGCGGTTCTGTCCCAATCGCAGGATGCGCCCAGTTTCTTTAACTGCTCCAAAATCATTCCGCCATGTTCGTGTGTCCAGTCCCAGGCATGAGATAGAAATTCTTCGCGGGAAAGATCGGATTTCTTTATTCCTTCGGAAGCGAGTTTGGCAACTACTTTTGCTTCGGTGGCAATGGATGCGTGGTCGGTGCCGGGAACCCAGCAGGCGTTTTTTCCTTGCATTCGGGCGCGGCGCACCAAAATATCCTGAATGGTGTTGTTGAGCATGTGCCCCATGTGTAAAATTCCGGTAACGTTGGGCGGCGGAATCACTATTGTATAAGGTTCACGTTCATCGGGTTGGGAATGAAACAACTTGTTGTCCATCCAATAGTTGTACCACTTGTTTTCTACTTCGGCAGGATTGTATTTGCTTGGAATTTCCATTATTCTTTTTTATTAAAGTGCAAAAATACAAAAAAAGGACTTCGTGAGGAAATCCTTTTTGTGTGGTTTGCTATCAAGTGACCCCGGAGAGGCTCGAACTCTCGACCCAATGATTAAGAGTCATTTGCTCTACCAACTGAGCTACGGAGTCATGTTTTGAGGGTGCAAATTTACGGATTATTTTTTTTCTAAAAACAAAATAAGGAGTAAAGTTTTTCTCAACTTTGCTCCTTATCTAATTCTTTAAATCTAAATTATCAGAGGTTCGACAATGTTGCACCTGCTTTAAATTTAGCTGCTTTTTTGGCCGGAATGTTGATAGCTTTTTTGGTGCGCGGATTAATACCTTTTCTGGCACTCCTTTCTGTCAACGAGAAAGTTCCAAATCCCACCAATACAACTTTTCCACCTTTTTTCACTTCACCCGCAATTGAGTCGAGGGTTGCGTCCAATGCTTTTTTTGCATCCACTTTGCTGAGTCCTGATTTGTCAGCAATTGCACTAACTAGTTCTGATTTATTCATAAGAAAACGTTAATAAAAAAATTAAACAAACATTAATGTTAAGGCTTTCACCTATTTCTGCGCCAAATATAAGTGTTTATTTAAAAACAATCAAGAAAAAAGATAAAAAGTATTTGATTTTATTTAAAAAAAGGGAATTATACCTCAAAATCTCCACTTAATGCGAAATAATAAGTATTTTTGCCTTTCATTTCTGTATAGCTACTATGAACAATTTTAGATCGGGGTTCGGTGGTTCAATTCCACCTGTAACGCTAAATATTATTATAATAAATGTTATTTTATGGCTTGCCCAGATTGTTTTTTTAAGACAAGGAATTAGCCTGACCGAAAAACTGGGGTTGCATTACGTGGAGTCGCAGGGCTTTCGTATTTATCAATTGGTAACTTACATGTTCCTTCACGATACCGGATCGTTTATGCACGTTTTCTTCAATATGTTTGCCGTTTTCATGTTTGGGCGGACGCTGGAACACGTTTGGGGCCCTAAGCGGTTTCTTACTTTTTACATGGTAACCGGAATTGGCGCGGGATTGGTGCAGCTATTGGTGGCTTTTCTGCGTATTCAGTCGTTGAAAAGCGGTATGTCGGCCGAAGCGATAGAAGAAGTATATACGCAGGGTTACAGCTTGTTGCAGCAGAACATGAATTACATTAACGATGCTTCGGGCGGGCTGAACCTGGCGCTTAATTCCGTTACGGTGGGTGCCTCGGGAGCGGTTTTTGGAATATTGCTGGCTTTTGGAATGTTGTTTCCCAATGCCGAGTTGTTTATCATTCCTTTCCCGTTCCCCATCAAAGCAAAGTGGTTTGTTATCGGATACGGGGTATTCGAATTATTTTTCGGAATCAGCAACTTCTCGTGGGATAATGTGGCGCATTTCGCGCACTTGGGCGGAATGCTGTTTGGTATCGTTATGATACTTTACTGGCGAAAAAAAGATAAAATACATGGCAACTATTTTTAATCAACTAAAATATAAATACAAGAACGGCGATGTTTTGGTGAAGTTTCTTTTCATAAACATTGTTGTTTATCTCGTTATCAAGATTATAGGGGTTGTTTTCACCTTGTTCAACATATACGCATTGGATCTGATTACTTTTCTGGGAGTTCCCTCTGCGTTAACGCCTCTGGGGCATCGTTTCTGGACACCTTTCACGTATATGTTCGTGCACGAGCAGTTTTGGCATCTTCTCTTTAATATGCTCTGGCTCTATTGGTTCGGACGAATATTTTTGCAATATTTCAGTGGGCGCACCTTGGGCAGCTTGTATGTGCTGGGCGGATTAGCGGGTGCGTTCCTCTACATACTTGCATTCAACACCATTCCCTACTTTGTGGGATTAGGGCGCAGTTGGATGATTGGCGCATCGGCATCGGTAATGGCGATAGTGATGGGAGCGGCGTTTTTCCGTCCCAACGTGCAACTGAACTTGTTATTCATTGGGCAAGTGAAGATTATTTATATAGCCATCGGCGTTTTTTTGCTCGATTTTCTTTCGCTGGGCGGCGGAATAAACGAAGGCGGGCACGTGGCGCACATCGGTGGAGCCATTGCAGGTTATATTTTTGCCCGGCAATATAAAAACGGACGAGATATAACGGCGTGGGTTGGCAAAATGCTCGACGGATTGGCCAATTTGTCGAAACCGAGAAGGAAAAAATCGAAACTGAAAGTTAAATACCGGCGTGCGGAAACCGATATGGAATACAACGAACGCAAACACGACGAACAGGTTGAAATAGATAAGATATTAGACAAGTTGAAACAGTCGGGATACAGCAGTTTATCGTCGGAAGAGAAAAAGAGATTATTCGATGCCAGCAAAAAATAAAATAACAGTATTGCGGGGAATGGTGAGAAACGTAATTTTTGCTACGAACATTATTGCCATTGTATTTCTTTTTTGCTCGTTCCTGTCGTGGCGTGTTTCGCCGCTGAAAACCAATCTGTTCTCGTATCTGGGGCTGGCCTTCGCCTTTGTATTGCTGCTCAACGTGATGTATCTTTTCCTGTGGATTTTGTTTAAAAAATGGAAACTGGCGCTTATATCGTTTGTGTCGCTGGTGCTGTGCCACAAACCCATAACAACGTTTTTTCCGTTGAACTTCTTTCCCGAAAAAACGCCGCAAAACACCATTAAGGTATTAACATACAACGTTCAAGGCTTCATAAACGAAAGCGGTAAAACGGTAACTAAACATCCCATGCTCGATTATATTGCGCAAACCGACGCCGACATCGTTTGCCTGCAAGAGTACTTGGTGAGCAAAACCGGGCAATCCCTAAAATCGCAACGCGATATAAACCGCATTCTCAACAAATATCCCTATCGGGCTGTTACAGGATTGGAGGCATCGGGAAAGTACCATACATACGGCTTGGCTGTTTTCTCGAAATATCCGATAGAAAAAACGCAAAAAATTGTCTTTAACTCATCGTTCAACGGAGCCGCAGCCTATATTATCGACATAAACGGCACGAAAGTGGCCGTGGCAAATGTGCACCTGGAATCGAACAGCATCAGCGCCGAAGATAAAAAACTGTACAACGATTTTCTGCAAAACAGCGATTTGGTAAATCTCGAAGACGTTACCTCAAACATCCGCACCCGATTGGGCAGAGCATACCGGCTTCGCGCTGAGCAAGTTCGGAAAGTGAAAAATCATCTTGCCGAGCTGGACGCGGAGGCAACCATTCTTTGCGGCGATTTCAACGATACGCCCATTTCTTATACTTACGCGCAACTGAAAAAAGGGCTGCAAGACGCGTATGCTTCCACCGGATTTGGGCCGGGAATTACCTATCACAAAGATTTTTTCTGGTTCAGAATCGACAATATTTTCCACAGCCCCAATTTAAAGGCTTACAAAGCGAGGGTGGATAAAGTGGCGTACTCCGACCATTATCCGATGACAACTTTCCTGAAAATGAATGAATAAGTGCCTTGCCGCTTAGTTTTTTCTAACTTCTTTTTCTAAAATAAATTATGTACAAAATAAGTAAACAATTTGAATTTTCGGCCGCTCACTCGTTGTATGGCCTGCCCGATGACCATCCGTGCACGCGCTTGCACGGGCACAATTACGTGGTTACGGTGCATCTCCGCTCAAAAGAGTTGAATGAAACCGGATTTGTAAAAGATTACAACGAGTTGAGTGTGGTAAAAAAATACATAGACGAACACATAGATCATCGGAATTTGAATGAAATAATGGATCCGTTTAACTCATCGGCCGAAAATATCGCCAAAATGCTGTACGATGTTTTTAAACCGATGATTTCCGAACTCTATGCCGTGGAAGTAAGTGAAACGCCTAAAACATCTGCCATATATGAGCCTGAGGGTTAACGAAATATTCTATTCACTGCAAGGCGAAGGTGGACGAACGGGCGAAGCGTCTATTTTTATCCGGTTATCGAAATGCAACCTGGCATGCAGTTTCTGCGACACCGAATTTGAGTTTGGCATAAAGATGGAAATTGATGAAATTCTTGCCGAAATAGCGCAATATCCCTGTCGATGGATTATTTGGACAGGTGGCGAACCCACGCTTCAGCTAACCGATGAGGTTGTGGCACTTTTCAAGGAAAAAGGTTACAAGCAAGCCATCGAAACCAACGGAACCCGGCGTGTTCCGGCCGGAATCGATTACATCACGTGCAGCCCCAAACAGCAATTCGAGAAAGTGCGCGAGCTCATTCCCGAAGCCGATGAGCTGCGTTTCCCCATCGCAAAAGACGATCCGTTGCCGGATTTATCCATACTGCCCAACGCGAAACGATATTTCATCAGCCCCATTTTCGACGATTTAAATATCATCGCCGAAAACGTAGATTATTGCATTGAGCTTGTAAAGCAAAACCCGCAATGGGCACTGAGTTTGCAAACGCACAAACTTACTGGCATACGATGACAAAATTCCAAATAACCATATTGGGTTGCGGCTCGGCCATGCCAACTACGCTTCATCATCCGTCGTCGCAGCTGGTGGATGTAAACGAAAAGCTGTTTATGATAGATTGCGGCGAGGGAACTCAGCTCCAGATGCGAAAATATAAAACACGGATAAGCAAGTTGCACGGTATTTTTATCTCGCACCTGCACGGCGATCATGTTTTTGGGCTTCCGGGACTGTTAGCCACGCTAAGTTTACTGGGAAGAACCCGCGATCTGAATATTTTCGCACACAAGGAACTGGATTTGTTTCTCGCGCCGTTTCTTAAGTATTACGGCAGCCAATTTTCTTACAAAATAAATCACGTAATTTTAGACCCGTCCAACGTTGAACAAGTGTTTGAAAACAACTCCATCCGCGTGTTTTCGTTCCCGCTCAAGCACCGCATTCCCACCAACGGATTTTTGTTTGTAGAAAAAGAGTTGCCCCGGCACATGCGGCGAGAGACGATCGATTTTTACAACATTCCCGTCCGGCAGATAAAAGAAATAAAACTGGGCGCCGATTTTGTAACGGAAAGCGGCGAAGTAATTAAGAACGAAATTCTTACCACTCCCGCTAAACCGCCTCGACGGTACGCTTACTGTTCAGATACGGCTTATTTCCCCGAAATTATCCCTTGCGTTCAAAACGCCGACGCGATGTATCACGAGGCTACTTTCACCGAGTTCGACGGCGTGAGAGCCACAGAAACGTTTCATTCAACGGCTCGCCAAGCCGCCGAAATAGCCAAAGCGGCCAACGTGAAAAAACTTATTATCGGGCATTTTTCGTCGCGATACAACGAGCTGGACGAACTGTTGAATGAAGCCACAGCCGTTTTTCCTGAAACCGAATTGGCCGCCGAAGGAATGATAATTGAGCTTTAATATTAAGAAAAAAACTAAATTTAACTTTTTGGTCTGAATTTTTTCTTACTTTTGTGGTGTAGAATATTTTGCATGATAAAATTTTACCTGACAACCCTCTTCATATTGTTTTTCTTATTCGGTTTTGGGCTTGACGGCGCTTTCGCGCAAGTTCAAAAGCAAGAGGTTGTTATGGAAGAAGTTGTGCCTGAAACCACCATCAAAGTATCGGAAAACCGGTTAATCATCGAAAATCTTCCGAAAGACGGAGTACTGGAAGTTTTCAGCATTGTCGGCGTAAAAGTTTACACCCGAAAAGTTAAAGCGGGAACCAACGAATATCAAATCGATCTTCCGAAAGGTTATTACATAGTCAGAATAGGCGAATTCGTCAAAAAGATATTGCTGAAGTAAAAAATGTGTATTTCTGCGCATGAAATCATAAAATTACTTTCTTTTTGAGTATCAGGTTGTCAATGATGGCTCTTTTTTGTATCTTTGTCCTCCCATTTATTTATCATATTTAAATTATTTACGAAAATGAAAATTGCGATTGTAGGAACAAGCGGCGCCGTAGGCCAGGAATTGCTTCGTGTGCTCGAGGCGAGAAATTTCCCCGTGGATGAATTGTTTCTTTTCGGTTCATCGAGAAGCGCAGGCTCAACATATACCTTTCGCGGTAAGGAGATTACCGTGAAAGAACTTAAACACAACGACGATTTTAAAGGAATTGACATTGCTTTTACTTCTGCCGGCGGCGGAACATCGCTTGAATTTGCCGATACAATAACCAAGCACGGAGCCATTATGATAGACAATTCGAGCGCTTTCCGCATGGATGACGATGTGCCGTTGGTTGTGCCCGAAGTGAATGCCGAAGACGCCCTGAACCGTCCCAAAAATATCATTGCCAACCCCAACTGCACTACCATTCAAATGGTTGTGGCGTTGAAAGCCATTGAAGATATCTCGCACATTAAGCGCGTGCACGTGTCCACCTATCAGGCTGCTTCGGGAGCGGGAGCTTCTGCCATGGCCGAACTGGAAGAACAGCATCGTGAGTTGGTTAACAAAGAAAACCCGACCGTTTCGAAATTTGCTTATCAGCTGGCATACAACCTCATACCGCAGGTGGATGTGTTTACCGAAAACGGATACACCAAAGAGGAAATGAAGATGTTTAATGAAACGCGCAAGATAATGCACAGCAATATAGAAGTGAGCGCCATGTGCGTTCGTGTTCCCGTGCTGCGCGCTCATTCCGAAGCTATTTGGGTGGAAACGGAAAGGCCGGTTTCGGTGGAAGAGGCGCGTGAAGCTTTCGCCAAAGCGGAAGGCGTTGTCCTGCTCGATAACCCTTCTGCCAAAGAATATCCCATGCCGCTTGAGGCTGCAGGACAAGATCCGGTTTACGTGGGAAGAATCCGCAAAGATCTGACTAACCCCAACGGATTGACTTTCTGGGCGGTATCCGATCAGATATGCAAAGGTGCAGCCTTAAACGCCGTACAAATTGCGGAGTATTTGTTGAAACAGTGAGTTGAAATTTCTATATAAAAAATAATGAACGCGCCTTGCGGCTTGGAACCGCAGGGCGCGTTCTGCATTTTTTTACACCAACGCCACCACAAAAAAGAAAACAATCAATCCCACGGTTATCAGCTTTATTACAAGCCCGGCAAGGTAGCCGAGAAATGCGCCCGTAGCGTGTTTGGTGGCAATCCTGAATTTTGAACCCGAAATTAATCCGCCGATAAGCGCTCCCACGAACGGGCCGAAAATAATTCCCCACGGCCCCAGAAAAAAACCAATCAGCAACCCGATTGTTGCTCCCCAAACCACTTTCTTGTTACCGCCCATTTTTCGGGTTCCCCACATCGGCAAAATATTGTCTATAACGGTTACTACCAGCGTTATAATGCCCAAAACAACAACAACTGCCCACGATACGCTGCCTGTTACCGAAGGTACGAATTTCAGTATAAGCAATCCCGACCAGCAAAGCGGAACGCCCGGCAAAACAGGCGCCACCGTACCAACGGCGCCTACGATAACGCAGATTACAGCAATGGCAATTAACAACGGTTCCGGCATGAGTTATTGATTTTCATCGTGTTGATGGGCATGGTTGTGTTCCAAAAGCACCCGATGCGGCAATGAGCCGTGGCCAAGTATTTCGATGGGGCACGAATCGTAAGCGCCGGCAAGCCACTCTTGCGAAATATCGGTGCCGCAATGGTAGTGCAGGCTTTGGTTGACGCAGGCAATATTTTTTACCTGCGAAATAATGGTGCCCACATCGTGTGAAACAAGTACGATGGCGATATCGCGATTAATCTCGTCGAGAAGTTTGTAGAAATTGGTTTCGAAAAGTTTATCCACGTACGAGCTGGGTTCGTCCAGAATGATGAGTTGAGGGTTGTCGATAATGGCGCGGCCAAGCAGCACGCGCTGCAACTGTCCGCCCGAAAGTTCGCCGATAGCTCTGTGAAGCAGGTTTTCAACGCCCATTTTTTCGGCAATGGGACGCACTTTTTGCTTATCTTCCTCCGAGTACCTTTTGATAAATTTACCCCGAAGCGTCAATCCCGAAAGAATTACTTCGTGCACGCTGATGGGGAATTTTTTGTCGATTTGATTTATTTGCGGCAGGTATCCGATATTGATGTGGTTTACCTTTTTTCCGTTGTTGTAAAATATTATTTTTCCGGATGCGGGCTGTACAAACCCCAGAATTGTTTTCAACAACGTAGTTTTTCCTCCGCCGTTCGGCCCGATGATTCCCAGAAAATCTTTTTCGAAAACGGTGAGCGATACGTTTTTCAACACATCGGTTTTGTTCTCGTAGCCGGCATTCAGGTTTTGTATTTCTATAATCGGGTTCATTTGTCTTGATCGGCTAAGATTTGAGCAACACGGATTAATTCTTCATCCCATTCGTATGCCAGCGGATTTATAGTGTGCGATTTAGCTCCTATTTCGCGAGCGATAACTTCCGTATTTTTCACATCAAATTCCTGCTGAATAAAAACGGTTTTGATGTTTTCGGCTTTCGCCAAGTCTATCAACTCACGCATCTGTGCCGGCGACGGGTTTTTTCCATCAAACTCAATGCTGTGTTGCTCCAAATTGTAATCGCGCGCAAGATAACCCAAAGCGGGATGATAAATTATAAAGCTTCGGGATGGGATATCGCGCAGCAAATTTGTTAAAATTGAATCGGTTTCGGCGATTTTCAACTTCAGTTTTTCAAAATTAGTGCGGTAAAAATCGGCATTTTCCGCATCCATTTCCACCATGGCATCCAACATATTTTGCGAAAAAGCAACCGCATTTCTGGCCGAACTCCACACGTGCGGGTCAGGCGCGTCGGCGTGGTGGTGCGCGTGGTGTTCATCGTCGGCCGAATGGCTGCAATGGGCGTGGCTGCCATACACAAATTCAATTCCGGCCGAACAATCCACAATTTTCAACTTCGGATTATTCGCGGAAAGCTTGCTTGTCCATACGTTTTCGTATCCCAGGAAACCCACCTTGAAATACGCTAAGCTGTTTCCCAAATTTATCATTGCCGATGGCGCAGGCTCGTACGTTTCGGGGCTTGAGCCGGGCGGCACCAACGTGTTTATCCTGAATTTATCGCCCACAATTTGCTCCAGAAAATAACGCTGAGGCTCAATGGTAACCGTGAGCACGTTTGTGTCGTTTTTTGGGGATGCGCACGCGGCAAAAAGCAGCGAAATTAAAAGCGGGAAAATATATTTTTTCATTGAATGCTTCTTGAAATTAATTACAAAAATACGAAATTAGCCCGTTGGGAGAGTATTCTAAACAAAGTTTTTCTAATTTTGTTTGAAGATTGACTGATATGAAATTTGAATTTAAAATTACCGAGGACGGTTCGCACACCCTTTTCGTTCCTGCGCTTGATGAGCATTACCATTCCACGCACGGCGCCGTTCGGGAGTCGATGCACGTGTTTATCGATGCCGGTTTGCGGCAATGTGCCAAGCCGGAAATACGTGTGCTGGAAATTGGTTTTGGTACCGGCTTGAATGCTTTTTTATCCTTGCTGGAAGCCGAAAAAACCGGCCGCAAAATAGATTTCACAACGCTTGAATTGTATCCTCTGCCGGCAGCGGATGCTGAAAAGCTTAATTATGCCGATTTGATTGCGCCTTCGCGCAAAGGTGTTTTTAATGAATTGCACTCCGCCAAATGGAATGAGTGGCAGCAGGTAACATGTTGGTTTTCGCTGTTGAAACGGGAAATCGATTTCAGTAAACCTTCCACTTTTCACGGCGAAAATAAATTCGATGTAGTTTTCTTCGACGCGTTCGCGCCCGACAAACAACCCGAAATGTGGTCGCAGCAAATTTTCGATAAAATTTATTCGCTTTGCCTCCCCGGAGCTGTTTTAACAACTTATTGCGCCAAGGGCTCTGTGCGTCGTATGTTAAAAACGGCCGGTTTCTCCGTGGAGCGGCTGCCAGGCCCACCCGGAAAGCGTGAAATGCTGCGGGCGCGGAAATAAAAAACCGTTTTGTTGCCTTGAGTAAACAAAAGCGCCACAGAGAATTTTCATTTTGTTTAATGATTTATTTGTCTGTGGCGATGAAATATATTCGTAAAAGCGAAGGATGAAACGCGGACCTTTTGTTAAATTTTTATGAGTTGATATTGAGCCGCGAAGTCCTCATCGAAAACTTTCCCTTCGGGATCGGAGAGGATTACGCTCCCGTCCTGAACCCTGTAATATGTTTTGACTCCTTTTTTATCGGTCAGCTCAATTACATTTTCGTTTATAAGGACGTATCTTCCCTGAACTTGAAAAGTACCTTGTTTATTTCCCTGATATTCACGCGTGAGAGTGAACGTTTCATCGGAGTTAATGGTCAGGTGAGTGGAAATTCCGGCTGTATTCGGCGCGGGAATAAGTCCTTCGTAAGTTCCGTATATGTCGGAAATTTTGGCAGAAGCCTGTTTGTTTTCGGTTGCCGTAGAAATTTCGGTTTGGCTTTCGAGAGTTGTTTGTTTGTTGTCGCAGCTTGCCAGCAAGGCCGCAACAGCCACTACTGCAATAATTTTTATTGTTTTCATAATTTTGGTTTTTGATAATCTTACAATCTTTGGATTTTTATAACACCAAAATTACTCCAATTGTTTTACATGGTAACTCAAATATGGTGAAATGAGGAAATATTACACAGGTTTTTTACGAGACAGTAATTGCTCTGAGATATTTGTTCTTGATTCATAATGCAGATGCAAATCGGTTATATAGTTTTTTGGAATTCTTTATTTTTTATTTTACTTTGCATAAAAAAGATGAAGTTAAAAATAGATCGTAGCAGCCCAGTACCCTTACACCGGCAGGCCGAGGTTCTTCTTCGCGAGTTAATAACGAAAGATGAATACAAAGAAGGCAAAATGTTGCCCAATGAAGTTGAATTGTCTGAACAATTGAAAATATCAAGAAATACATTGAGACAATCAATCAACACTTTGGTTAACGAAGGGTTGCTGATACGAAAAAAAGGAGTAGGAACCCGGGTTGCTGAGAAAAATTTGTACAGCGAAGCAACTAACTGGCTGAGTTTTTCGCAGGAAATGGGACTATTGGGTATAAAGATTGAAAACTTTGAACTTCATATTAGCAAACAACCCCCTACGGAAAACGCGATACAATTTTTTGATCTTCCTGCTGACTTGAAAATCTTGCGTATGGAAAGGTTGAGGGGTAAAGAGAATTTTCCTTTTGTTTATTTTCATTCCGAATTCAACCCGAAAATTCAATTGAGTGGTACTGAGAATTTTAACAGGCCATTGTACGAAATATTGGAAAAAGATTACAATATACTAGTGAGAACCTCAAGAGAAGAAATTCGTGCCGCGGGGGCCAATCCATTTATAGCGGCAAAACTGGAAATAGAAGTCGGAGATCCCATACTCATTCGAAAAAGATTCGTTAGCGACATAAACAACCTCCCCATTGAGTACAATGTAGGCTGGTATAGGGCCGACTCGTTCAGCTACAAAATTGAAAGCGTAAGAGAATCCAAGTTCTTTTCTTCCAATCCGAGTGAAAAATATTAGTTAAAAAAACATAAATGCCCGTCAAGATACTCTGCATAAAAAAATATTACTTATTTTTGTGTCATTGTTTATGTTCATACATATAACAATAAGAATATACATATAAACTGATTATGACACAGAAGAGAAAAAACGCATATAATAAACGTCCTTTTATTCGAATCGAAAAGGGTTTTGCTATTCAAGGATGGGATAGTATTCTGACTTTAATCCGCGAAAAAGCAAAAGATGTTAAGGTGTTGACTGTCGATTGTTACACAGGTGTTTATTATGATTCATTACGTTCGAAACTGCAGGAAATCGATAACGCGCTGTTCATAGATACGTTGGAAATTTTCAAGTCTGAAGATAAAATCGACGAATTAACTCAACGGTTTTTAACCGACGACATATTGTTCGGATATTACTCCAATCTCTCCATCTGCGATTATTTCGATGAAGAAAAACTTAGAAGTTGCCGCGAGCGCATAGAACATACTCAAGGCGCAACTATTGTTTTCGGATACGGAGCACAGTACGTGGCAGAAGGAGAGGTCAATTTTTATGCCGATATGCCGCGGTGGGAAATTCAGCAACGCATGCGAAGAAATGAAGTGCCCGGTTTGGGTGTAAATAATAAAAACGAAGTTTTCTCACTTCAATACAAGCGTGGACTTTTCAACGACTGGAAAGTATTAGACAAGCACAAAAAAACAATCTATAATACGGTTGATTTCTGGATCGATACGGTAAAGCACGACAGTCCTACGCTAATAGACAAAAACACTTTTTTCACGGCAATGGACAAAGCTGCCCATTCTCCTTTCAGGGTTGTACCCTTTTTCGATCCTGCGCCTTGGGGCGGACAATGGATGAAAGAGGTGTGCAATCTGGAGCGTTCGGTGAGTAATTTCGGCTGGTGTTTCGATTGTGTGCCCGAAGAAAATAGCCTGTTGCTGAAAGTTGATGATATTGAGTTTGAGATGCCCTCAGTAAATTTGGTTTATACGCGAAGCCGCGAATTGCTGGGAGAACCCGTTGAAGCCCGCTTCGGCAAAGAGTTTCCTATCCGTTTCGATCTTTTGGATACAGTAGGCGGTGGCAACCTAAGTTTGCAGGTACATCCTACTACTGAATATACACGGGAAAACTTCGGATTGTCGTACACTCAGGATGAAAGTTATTACATTGTTGACACCAAAGGAGAGGATAC
>JAUNRY010000299.1 GCA_030539475.1 Bacteroidia bacterium
CACGGCGTGTCCCGGATAATTTAAATAACAATATAGAATATGAAAAAAAACATCCTTTTTCTCTTTCTTATCCTTTTCGCTATTTCCTGCGGAAAAGACCCGATAGTTGTTCCGCCCGAACCGGAACCGGAACCCGAAGTGCCGGTTGTTATTAAAGATGGCCTTTCCTGGAGTCCTGAAATGCCGGATGCCGACAAAGCACTGACCATTACTTTTAAAGCTACGTCAGGGTCGCAACTCTTTAATTACGCGGGCGATGTGTATGTGCATATCGGTGTGGTTTCTGAAGGAGTGTGGCAGTTTGTTCCCGCAGAGTGGAACGAGAACATATCCAAATGTAAAATGACAAAAGTGGAAGCCAATGTGTGGAGCATTGAGCTTTCGCCCAGTATTCGTCAGTGGTTTGGTTCAGGGGAAACACCCGTTAATAAAATCGGGATTGTTATCCGCAGTTCCGATGGGACTAAAAAAGGAATAGCCGAAGATTCTTTTATTGCCGTAACAGACAGTAAATTCAAAGCATTCCAACCCGGAGCGGTAAAAATGAGAACATTGCCTGGAGGAATAACTAAACACGGAATTAACTATGAAGATAACGCAACGGAGGTTACATTCGTATTGTACGACAAAGACAAAAACGGCGCTCGCAAAGATTTCGCGCACGTTATTGGTGATTTCAACAACTGGACGTTGAGCAACGATGAGAAATCGCAAATGTTTCGCGACGATGCCGCCGGCGTATGGTGGATTACGCTTACGGGACTGGATGCCACAAAAGAATACGCTTTCCAATATTATGTAGGAAAAACGGGCGAAGAACCCATTCGGGTTGCCGATGCGTACAGCCGCAAAATCCTCGACCCGGCTAACGACCCATACATTTCATCGTCAACTTATCCCGAAAACAAAACCTATCCGCAAGGTGGCATTGGCATTGTATCGGTTTTTAAAACCCAACCCGATACCTATAACTGGCAGGTTACTAACTTCAAAACACCGGCAACCGATAATCTGGTTATTTACGAAATGCTTTTCCGAGATTTTACCACATCGGGCGATATCAACGGCGCTTTGGCGAAGTTGGATTACCTGAAATCGCTTGGCGTAAACGCTATTGAATTAATGCCGGTTCAGGAATTCGACGGAAACGACAGTTGGGGGTACAACCCTGCGTTCTTTT
This sequence comes from Bacteroidia bacterium, assembly GCA_030539475.1. Classification (GTDB taxonomy): domain Bacteria; phylum Bacteroidota; class Bacteroidia; order Bacteroidales; family Dysgonomonadaceae; genus Petrimonas. The sequence continues at coordinate 1,181 of JAUNRY010000299.1, forward strand.
TCGCGATGGATAAGGCTTATGGAACGGACAAAATGTATAAACAGTTTATCGATGAGTGCCACAAACGCGGAATGGCGGTAATTTTCGATGTGGTGTATAACCACGCCACCGGAGCCAATCCGTTTGCCAAAATGTGGTGGAATGCAACAGCCAATAAAACGGCAGCAAACAATCCGTATTTCAATGTGGACGCGCCGCATCCTTATTCCGTTTTTCACGATTTCAACCACGAGTCAACGTTGGTTCGTAATTTTGTGAAAAGAAATCTTGAGTTTTTACTCAAAGAATACAACATTGATGGTTTCCGTTTCGATTTAACAAAAGGATTCACGCAACGTAACAGTTCTGAAGCTACCGCAAGCAATTACGACGCTTCGCGTATCGCTATTTTGAAAGATTATAGCTCGACAATTAAAAACGTGAAAGCCGATGCATTGGTAATAATGGAACATTTCGCCGATAATCGGGAAGAAACCGAACTTGCCAACGCGGGAATGATGGTGTGGCGTAATGCGAATTGGGCATATTGCCAGTCTGCAATGGGTTACAGGGAAGAATCATCTTTTGAACACAGTTATTATGCTACTTCCTCTCGTCCTGAAAACAGTTTGGTTTCTTATATGGAAAGCCACGACGAAGAGCGCGCTGCCTACAAACAGGCGCAATACGGAAACGGCATTTTGAAAACAGACCTCAAAGCACAAATGTCCCAGTTAGGAAACAATGCCGCATTCTTTTTCACTGTTCCCGGGCCTAAAATGGTGTGGCAGTTCGGCGAATTGGGCTATGATGTCTCCATTGAGGAAAACGGCCGCACGGGCAAAAAACCGGTTAAATGGGAGTATTTAGATAATGCGGAACGCAAAAAACTACACGATACTTACGCCAAGCTTATCAATTTCCGTTTCACCCACAGCGAACTGTTTACCTCCACCGCTACATTGGATTGGAAAGTTACTCCTACGTTTTGGGAAACCGGCCGTTTCCTTACGCTCTCATCGTTTGGCGGCAATAAACAAGTGGTAGTTGTGGGCAATTTCACCAATGCTGTCATTAATGCTACTACCACTTTTCCGGAAAACGGAACGTGGTACAATTATTTCAACGTATCGGAAACGTTAAACGCAACATCTGCAACAATGACTGTGAATGTTCCCGCAAACAGTTTCAAGATGTTTACAACTTTTGCACCTCAGCAATAAAAACTTTATCAAAATGCAAAACTTCAACAAAGATATTCTTCAAAATTTGCCTATTAAAAACTAAATGTTAAC
>JAUNRY010000300.1 GCA_030539475.1 Bacteroidia bacterium
ATAAAACAACCTCGTTTCAGTTGGACGTTAACAGCAGCCAACGAAAACGCCTTCGCCCAAAAACAAACTGCATACCGCATTCTAGTAAGTTCCTCCAAAAAAAATCTCGATGAAAACAACGGTGATATGTGGAATTCGGGATGGATTTCCTCCGACAAGATGCAATTAATTGAATATGCAGGAAAAAAGTTAGAATCCGACAAAGAGTATTTCTGGAAAGTAAGTGTAAAGGATGAAAATGGCAATGAATCGGAATTTAGTGAATTAGCAACATTTTCCACCGGATTATTCGATGATTCGGAGTGGACAGCAAAATGGATTGGCACAACCGAAACCTACAATCCGGCCGAAGGCCCCAACAAAATGCAAGACCCGTGGTTCAGGAAATCGTTCGATTTAAACGAAAAACCGGCTAAGGCAACCATTTTCGTAGCATCCGTAGGTTATCACGAAGTGTATGTGAACGGCCAAAAAATCGGTGATCATGTCCTTGCGCCTGCCGTAACCGATCATACGCAGCGCGCCCGATACATCGCCTACGACATCGCTCCGGCGTTGAAACAAGGCAAAAACGTCATCGCCCTGTGGTTGGGAACTTCGTGGGCAATTTACGCGCCGTACGCCACCCCCGATAAACCCCGGACTCCCATCGTCATTGCTCAGGCTGATATTTACGGAAAAAATAACCAAAAACTCACAAGAATCGTTACCGATGAATCGTGGAAAACGCATCATAGCCCAAACCGGCTCATCGGAAACTGGGGATTCGGCGTAGGCGGTTACGGCGGCGAAGTTTGGGATGCCGGCAGAGAAATAGACGGATGGGACCTGGCGGCTTTCAACGACCAATCGTGGAAAAACGCCACCGTTTACACACCCGCGCTCAAATTATCCGCTCAACGGGTAGAACCCAACACCACGTTTGCTGAAATTCAGCCCGTGGAAATCGAAAGCCGTGCCGATGGAACCTATCGGGTAGATATGGGCGTTAATTTTGCCGGATGGACACAAATAAATGTCAACGGAAATCCCGGCGATACGGTTCGTTTTGAATTTTCCGAACGCCAACAAGAAGATATGACTTTTGCCTTATACAACCTATATGTCATCGGGCCTTCCGGAAAGGGAACGTTCAAAAACCGCTTCAATTACAGTTCCGGCCGCTGGATTACGATAAAAGGGCTGAAATCGGCTCCCCGAAAAGAAGACATCAAAGGATGGATGGTTCGCACCAATTTTGCCGATGCCACTACGTTCGAATGCTCCGATTCGTTACAAAACTGGATTTACAACACCGTGAACTGGACATTCGAGAACCTGTCTCTTGGCGGATACATTGTGGATTGTCCGCAACGCGAACGGTTCGGCTACGGCGGCGATGCACACGCCACATCCGAAACCGGAATGCTCAACTACAAACTGGGCGCTTTCTACAACAAATGGCTCGAAGACTGGCGCGACGTGCAGGGAACCGAACCGATGGTGGGCAATATGAACGACCCCAACTGGGCGCGAAAACAAGAAGGCAGCGGCCGCAATTTCGGCGGCGGAGTTTTACCGCAAACGGCGCCTACATACCACGGTGGCGGTGGTCCTGCATGGGGCGGAATCGTAGTTACATTGCCGTGGTTTATGTACCAATATCAGAGTGATATGCGCGTCCTCGAAGAGAATTTCGAAATGATAAAAGGCTGGCTCGCATTCCTCGATACGCACGTGGAAAACAATATGCTCCAACGATACGGCGGCCGGTGGGATTTTCTCGGCGATTGGCTCTGGCCGGGCGCAACCGCGCAGGGAATGAACAATTATTCCGATGAAAACCTGTTTTTCAACAATTGCTACTGGATGTACAACCTGAAAACAGCGGCGCAAGTTGCGCGGGTAATCGGTAAAACGGCCGATGCCGAACGATGGGAACGCCAGGCGGAAATATCGGGCAAAACCATTCACGACAAGTATTACCACGCCGACGACCACAACTACTCCGACAAAACTATGCGAAGCCTTTCCGCCGCTCTCTACGGTGATATCATGCCCGCGGAATTACGTCCGCTTGTGATGAAAAGGCTCGAAAAAGAAATCCTTATCAATCAGAAAGGACATATCGATGTGGGAATTACCGGCGGTGCGATGCTTTTTAAAGTGTTGCGCGAAGAAGGCCGCGACGACCTCATCTATTCGATGACCTCGCAAACCACCTACCCCAGCTGGGGATTGATGCGCGAAAGCGGCGCCACCACCATTTGGGAAATGTGGGAAAAAGACCTTCCCGGGCATTCGCTCCTCCACAGCTCGTATCTGTATCCCGGCGCGTGGTACATAGATGGTGTGGCGGGCACCCGAAGAAGAGACGATTCACCCGGATTCCGAAAACTCGATATCCGCGTTCCGAAACTCACAGAAACCCAAATTTCGTGGGCAAAGGCCACTTACAACTCT
>JAUNRY010000035.1:0-1585 GCA_030539475.1 Bacteroidia bacterium
AATGCATCAAACCAAATACATCTTCGTAACCGGCGGCGTGGTGTCGTCACTTGGCAAAGGAATTATCGCCGCATCGCTCGGCAAACTGTTGCAGGCGCGCGGCTTCAACGTAACCATCCAAAAACTGGACCCGTACATCAATATCGACCCGGGAACGCTGAACCCCTACGAGCACGGCGAATGCTACGTTACCGTGGACGGGCAGGAAACAGACCTGGATTTAGGCCACTACGAACGCTTTCTCGGCGTGGAAACGCATCGGGACAACAATATCACCACCGGGCGGATTTACCAAAATGTCATCAACAAAGAACGCAAAGGCAATTATCTGGGCAAAACCGTTCAAATTATTCCGCACATCACCGATGAAATCAAGGAAAACGTCAAATCGTTCAGCCGGCAAGGTTTCGATTTTGTCATCACCGAAATCGGCGGAACGGTAGGCGATATCGAGAGCCTTCCCTACATCGAAAGCGTGCGCCAGCTGAAATGGGAACTCGGTAAAAACTGCCTCATTATCCATTTAACGTACGTGCCGTACATTGCGGCGGCTAAAGAATTGAAAACCAAGCCTACACAGCATTCCGTGAAAATGCTTCAGGAACAGGGCGTGCAACCCGATATCCTGATTCTGCGTACCGAACACGATATTTCCACCGAACTGCGCCGGAAAATCGCGCTGTTCTGCAACGTGTCGCCCAATGCCGTGATGCAGTCCATCGATGCCTCCACCATTTACCGCGTTCCGCTGAACATGCAGCAGGAAAAACTGGACGAGGCGGTGCTTTCGAAAATGGATTATGATGTAAGCAAAACGGCTCCGGCTGATATGAGTGAATGGATTTCGTTCGTGGAGAGGTTTGAAAATGCCACCGAAGAAGTGCACATCGGGCTTGTGGGCAAATACGCGCAATTGCCCGATGCGTACATGTCCATCATTGAAGCACTGAAACACGCGAGCGCTTTTCACAATAAAAAGTTGAATCTGAAACTGATACTGTCAGACGACATCAGCGAAACAAACGTGCGCAAAAAACTGCAAAATCTGAACGGGATTGTGGTGGCGCCCGGATTTGGCACGCGCGGCATGGAAGGAAAATTTGCCGCGTTGAAATTTGCCCGGGAAAACAACGTTCCCTGCCTTGGAATTTGCATGGGTATGCAGACGATGTCGATAGAATTTGCCCGGAATGTACTGGGTTACGCGGATGCCAACAGCACCGAAATTGACCCGCAAACCACGCACAACGTGGTGGATATCATGGAAGAACAAAAAAGCATCTCGAACATGGGCGGCACCATGCGCCTGGGCGCGTATCCGTGCACGCTGAAAGCCGGCAGCAAGGTAAAGGAAATCTACGGAAAATCCGAAATCAGTGAACGCCACCGCCATCGCTACGAATTTAACAACGCGTACAAAGACGAATTTGAAAAAGCCGGAATGATTTGCAGCGGACTCAATGAAACCGTGAATCTGGTGGAAATCATCGAATTATCCGCACACAAATGGTACGTGGGCGTGCAATTTCATCCCGAATACAGCAGCACGGTCATTCATCCGCATCCGCTGTTTGTGAGTTTTGTG